>NZ_JAOCLC010000030.1:0-59401 GCF_029845105.1 Stenotrophomonas sp. GD03654
CAGCCGGTGCGCCGTCGGTCGTGGCCGGAGCGGCGGCAGCCACCTCGTCCTCGTCCTCGTCGATCGAGGCATCCATGCGCTCCACCGCCTGCAGCTTCTCGTCCTTGGACAGGCGGATCAGGGTCACGCCCTGGGTGTTGCGGCCGACGCGGCTGATTTCCGAGCCACGCGTACGCACCAGGGTGCCACCATCGGAGATCAGCAGGACTTCGTCGCTGGAGCCCATCAGCACCGCGGCGACCAGCTTGCCATTGCGCTCGGTGGTCTGGATGCCGATCACACCCTGCGTGCCACGGCCCTTGCGCGGGTAGTCCGGCAGCGGGGTGCGCTTGCCGTAGCCGTTCTCGGTCGCGGTCAGGATGTACTGCACACTGGCGTCGTCGGCGCCGTCGATCACCGCATCGCCCGTGGCGGCGGCTTCCTCGACACCGTTGTCGTCCTCGTTCTCGTCCTCGATGCCACCGGCACTTTCGGCCACGATCAGGCTGACCACTTCCTCGCCGGCCGGCATCTTGATGCCACGCACGCCGGTGGCGGTACGGCCCATCGAGCGGACCTTGTCCTCACCGAAGCGCACGGTCTTGCCGTTGGAGGCGAACAGCAGGATGTCACGCTGGCCGTCGGTCAGGCCAACGCCGACCAGAGCATCGCCCTCGTCCAGGTTGATCGCGATCTTGCCGCGCGCCAGACGGAAGGCGAACTCGCCCAGCGGGGTCTTCTTGACCGTGCCGTTCTTCGTGGCGAAGAACACGAACTGGCCATCGGCGTACTCGCGCACCGGCAGCACGGCCTGCACGCGCTCGCCGGGTTCCAGCGGGATCCAGTTGATGATCGGACGGCCGCGGGCGTTGGAGCCAGCCTCGGGCAGCTGGTAGACCGGCAGCCAGAACACCTTGCCCGAACTGGTGAAGGTCAGCAGCGTGTCGTGCGTGTTGACCAGCCACAGCTGTTCGATGAAATCCTCTTCCTTGGTGGACGCTGCGCTGCGGCCGCGGCCACCACGGCGCTGGGCGCGGTACACGCTCACCGGCTGGCGCTTCACGTAGCCGGCATGCGACACGGTGACCACCACGTCTTCCGGCGCGATCAGGTCGAGGATATCCAGGTCTTCTTCGCTGTGGCGGATTTCGGTACGACGTTCGTCGCCGAACTCGGCCCTGACACTGATCAGCTCTTCACGGATCACCTGCAGCAGGCGATCGGGATCTTCCAGGATGTGGATCAGCCCGGCGATCACTTCCAGCAGCTGCTTGTATTCCTCGGTCAGGCGGTCCTGCTCCAGCCCGGTCAGGCGGTGCAGGCGCATTTCCAGGATCTGGGTGGCCTGGATCTCGGTCAGCTGGTAGCCGCCTTCGATCAGGCCCACGCCCTTGGGCAGGTCATCCGGACGCGAGGCTTCGGCACCGGCAGCGCCCAGCATCGAACCGACCAGGCCCGGCTCCCACAGGCGCGCGAGCATGCGCTCGCGGGCTTCGGTGGGGTTCGGCGAGGTCTTGATCAGCTCGATCATCTCGTCGATGTTGGCCAGCGCGACGGTCAGGCCTTCCAGCACGTGGGCACGGGCACGCGCCTTGCGCAGCTCGAATACCGTACGGCGGGTGACCACTTCGCGGCGGTGGCGGACGAACGACTCCAGCATCTGCTTGAGGTTCATCAACTGCGGGCGGCCATCGACCAGCGCCACCATGTTGATGCCGAACACCGATTCCATCTGCGTCTGCTGGTACAGGTTGTTCAGCACAACCTCGGCAGATTCACCGCGCTTGATTTCGATGTAGATGCGCATGCCGTCCTTGTCGGACTCATCGCGCAGCTCGCTGATGCCTTCGATCTTCTTTTCCTTGACCAGCTCGGCGATCTTCTCGATCAGACGCGCCTTGTTCACCTGGTAAGGAATTTCGGTGACGATGATCGACTCACGGCCGTTGTCGGCCACTTCGATATCGGCCTTGGCACGGATGCGCACACGGCCGCGGCCGGTGCGGTAGCCGGCGACGATGCCGGCGGTGCCATTGATGATGCCGGCAGTCGGGAAATCCGGGCCCGGGATGTACTCCATCAGGCCGTCGACATCGATTTCCGGATTGTCGATCAGCGCGATGCAGGCGTTGATCGATTCGGTCAGGTTGTGCGGCGGGATGTTGGTCGCCATGCCCACCGCGATACCGGCCGAACCATTGACCAGCAGGTTCGGGAACCGGGTCGGCATGACCGTCGGCTCCAGTTCCTTTTCGTCGTAGTTGGGCTGGAAATCGACGGTTTCCTTGTCGATGTCCGCCATCAGCTCATGCGCCAGGCGCGACATGCGCGCCTCGGTGTATCGCATCGCCGCAGCGGAGTCACCGTCGACCGAACCGAAGTTACCCTGGCCATCGACCAGCATGTAGCGCAGCGAGAACGGCTGTGCCAGACGCACCAGCGTGTCGTACACCGACTGATCGCCATGCGGGTGGTACTTACCGATGACGTCACCGACGATACGCGCCGACTTGAAGTAGGGCTTGTTGCTGTGCGCGTTCAACTCGTTCATCGCGAACAGCACGCGGCGATGCACCGGCTTGAGGCCGTCGCGCGCATCCGGGAGCGCGCGGCCCACGATCACGCTCATGGCGTAATCGAGATAGCTCTTGCGCATCTCGTCTTCCAGGTTGACCTGGATGATTTCCTTGGCGGTTTCTGCCATTCGGGTTCCGTTGTCTGGTAGCGGTCCAGTCCGGCGCAGCCCTCTGCGGGAGGGGGTCGCGCCGGAACCTCGATTCAACCTGTGGATACTACCACAACAGGCCGTTTTCCGCCTCCCTTTACGGGGATTTTACCGGCACAAATCAGGAACTTAGGGCCCCATGCCGCCCCTGTAGAGCCGAGCCCATGCTCGGCTGCGGCGGATTCACTGGCTGAGCCGAGCGTGGGCTCGGCTCCACAGACATCCGCGACCCTGCCCGCCTCAGCCGCCGAAGGCGGCACGCATGTTGTCAGCGGTCGGGTTCAGGATCACCCCGCGCTCGGTCACGATGGCATCGATCAGTTCACCCGGGGTGACGTCGAACACCGGGTTCCAGGCGGCAATGCCTTCGGCCACGGTGCGGGTCCCGCCCACGCCATACAGCTCGCCCGGGTCGCGCTGCTCGATCTCGATCTGGCTGCCGTCCACGGTGTCCATGTCCACGGTCGAGGACGGCGCCACCACCATGAACCTGACCCCGTGGTGGCGGGCGGCGATGGCCAGCTGGTAGGTGCCGATCTTGTTGGCGGTATCGCCATTGGCGCAGATGCGGTCTGCACCGACGATCACCCACTGCACCGCGCCGGTCTTCATCAGGTGCGAGGCGGCCGAATCGGCAATCAGGGTGGCGTCGATCCCATCCTGCTGCAGCTCCCACACGGTCAGGCGTGCACCCTGCAGCCACGGCCGGGTCTCGCCGGCGAACACGCGGGCGATGCGGTGCTGGGCCATGCCGGCACGGATCACGCCCAGTGCGGTGCCGAAGCCTGCGGTGGCCAGCGAGCCGGTGTTGCAGTGGGTCAGCACGCCGCTGCCGGCGTCGATCAGGCCCGCGCCCAGCGCGCCCATGTGGCGGTTGGCGGCCAGGTCTTCCTCCGCGATGGCCTGCGCCTCCGCTTCCAGCAGAGCCTTCCAGTCGGCGCCGGCGGCGTTCAGGCAGCGACGCATGCGCGCCAGCGCCCAGGCCAGGTTGACGGCGGTCGGGCGCGACGCGTTCAGGCGCTGCAGCGCCGGTTCCAGCTGCTGCAGCGCGTGCGCACCGTCTGCGGCCTGCACGTCACGTGCGGCCAGCACCACGCCCCAGGCCGCGGCAATGCCAATCGCCGGTGCACCACGCACGGTCAACGCGTGGATGGCGGCGGCAACCTCGTCACTGTCATGGCAGACCACATGCTCGACCACGAACGGCAGCTTGCGCTGGTCCAGCAGTTGCAGGGCATCGCCGGTCCACAGGATCGGGCGGATGTGGTCGTAACGGGCGTAGTCGATGTCGGAGGCAGTGTTCATGGGCCCATTGTAGGGCCACGCCCCGCGCGGTTGGAGCCTGCCCGGGCTCAATTCACCGAGAATTCGGCGCGGCAGCCGCCGTCCACCCAGATCCCGTTGCGGTTCCAGCCCCAGGTGTTGCCTTCCTCGCACGGGGTGCTGGACAACTGTTCGGTGACGACGGCGCCGACCGAAATGCTCGCGCCACAGAAGCGGCGCTTCTTCGACTTCGACTCGCAGGTCAGACGGCGTGGCACGTCAACAAAACGGCCGTCCTCGTCAGCCACTTCGAAATCCCCCTGGCAGCCGCGGCTGGTCCACACTTCGTTGCGCTTGTAGCCCCAGCCCTGCCCTTCCCGGCACGGCAACGCCGACAGTTGGCGCAGCAGGCGTACCGGCGCCCCATCCAGGCGCACCGGACAGCTCTGAGGACGACCGTTGGATTCGCAGCGCACCACGCGGCGAACCAGGCGTTTGCCTTCATTCGCTGCCGGAATGGGCCCCGCGGCGCGGCGCGCGCGGAACTCGGCGCGGCAACCCAGGGTGACCCAGACACCACTGCGGTCGGTGCCCCACTCGCTGCCACGGATGCAGCTGCTGTTGGAGAGCTGGCGGACAAGGTCGATGCCATTGCTGACATCGATATCGCAATGCACCCAGCCCATGTCGCGCGATTCGCAGGTCACCACTTCGCCGTCATACCCCACCTGCTGGGCAGACGCCGACGACGGCAGCCAGGCACCCCACAACGCGATGGAGTAGACCGGAGCCGCGACAACCGCAAACCACTTGACCAATGCCTTCCCCAACAGGAGTGGACGAATTCCGATGCGAGTGTCCCGCATCTGCCGTGATAAGAGCATCATCCTGCTTACCGAAGCAAGCACGGAAATGCGGCAATCCGTTCAGTCTTCGATGTTCAGAAAACCCTGAAGATCAGGCGTGGGCGAAGTCATAGGCCAGCACGTCGGCGATGCGTGGCGTGCGGTTCATCGCCATCAGCAGCCGATCGACACCCACCGCCACACCCGCGCAGGCCGGCATTGATGGGAGTGCGGCCAGCAGTGCCTCGTCCAGCGCAGGCTGCACCTGGCCGCGTTCGTGCCGGCGCTGCAGGTCACGCTGGAAGCGCGTGCGCTGCTCCTGCGCATCGTTCAGTTCGTGATAACCGTTGGCCAGTTCCACCGCGCCCAGATACAGCTCAAAACGCTCGGCCAGCGGAGGCGTGCCGGCGCGGATGCGGGCCAGCGCCGCCTGGCTGGCCGGCCAATCGTGGACCACGGTCATCACCGTGTCATCGAAGTGCGGCTGGATGTGATGGGTCATCAGCAGGTCCAGCCAGTCGTCGCGGGTCAGCCCTACCGGGTCGATGTGCACGTCGCCGAGCGCGGCGCGCAGCGCGGCTTCGTCAGCCTCGAACGGGTCCACGCCCACATGCTGCTGGAACAGTTCGCGGTAGCTCAGCACGCGCAGGGTCGCACTGCGCCCGACCAGGGCCAGTGCCTGACCGACCAGCTCGGCGGTCTCCTGCACCAGCCGGTGGTGGTCCCAGCCGACCCGATACCACTCCAGCATGGTGAATTCCGGGTTGTGGCGACCACCCGCTTCGCCGTTGCGGAACACCCGGCCCAGCTCGTAGCAGTCGCCCACACCTGCCGCCAGCAATCGCTTGAGCGGGTACTCCGGCGAGGTGCGCAGCCAACGGCGACGGCCACCGGCATCGACATGCCCGGTGAAATCGGTATGGAAGCTGTCGATGTTGGGCTCGGTGTTGCCTGCAACCGACAGGATCGGTGTTTCCACCTCCAGCACATCGCGCTCGGCGAAGAAGCGGCGCACCAGCGCATTGAGCGCAGCGCGCTGCTGCAGCGCGTGCAGCAGGGCCTCACTCACAGGATGCCCTCCGGGCGCGGGTGGTCCAGCGGCAGGGTCAGCAGATCGCGGGTGTCATCGATGTATCCGCTGGCCAGGTACAGGCGACGGGCGAGCTCGTTGTGGTGGTTCACTTCCAGGCGCAGGCGGCTGACGCCACGGCCACGCGCGCGCTGTTCGCAGATGGCCAGCGCCTGCTTGCCGCGGCCACGACCGCGCGCACGATGGCTCAGGTACAGCTCGTCCAGCAGCATGAAGTGGCCGCCCTGCTCCAGGCTGAAGCCCATCGCGATCACTGCGTAACCAACCACCTCGCCCGCCTCGTCCAGCCACAACAGCACTTCGCCGTTGCGTGGGTCGGCCAGCAGTGCATCCACGCCGCGACGCACGCGCGCGTCATCGAAGTCGATCTTGTCTTCGGCATAGAACTCGCGCATCAACGCGATCAACTGCTCTTCGTCGGCGCGGGTGGCCAAGCGGAAATCCAGCGGGGCGGTCTGCATCGGTATTCCTTTGTGTTTCATGCCGGGCGCGAGGCACCCGGCGGGGTCATCATTCGTGTTCGGCAAGGTAAGCCAGCAGGCGGTCTTCGTCCCACACGGGCACGCCCAGCGATTGCGCCTTGTCCAGCTTGGAGCCGGCCTCGGTACCGGCCACCACGAAACTGGTCTTCTTCGAAACGCTGCCGGAGACCTTGGCACCCAGCGCTTCCAGGCGCTCCTTGGCGGCATCGCGGGTGAGCTGGGCCAGGGTGCCGGTCAGCACCACGGTCTGCCCATCCAGCGGGCCGGCCACGATCTCGGCCAGCGCCGGCGCCTTGGCCAGGATCTGCTGCATCGCCTTTTCGGCCACCAGCAGCATCGCGCCATGGCCTTCGGCGTCCAGCCACGCAGCCAGACCGCGTGCGGTGTCATCGGGCAGGCCGGCGTTGACGAACTGGCCATGCTCGGCGTCGAGCACGGCCTGCGCGCCAGGCAACGCAGCCACCAGCTTCTCCGCACGCAGGCGGGTGATGCCGGGGATTTCCGACTCGACCAGCAGCTGCGCCAGATCCAGCCCTTCGCGCAGCTTGGCACTGGGCGCATGCACATCACTGATGCGCACCTGGCCGACCTGCAGCAGGTCATCGATGGCCTGCTGGTTGCCCTGCTGCTCGAAGAAATGGCCGAGCGAGCGCGCTACTTCGCCACCGATGTCCGGCACACGCTTGAACAACGGCCACGGCAGGTGGCGGATCAGCTCCAGGTCACCGAACCACTGCGCCAGCGCCTTGGCCGTGCTTTCGCCCACATGCTCGATGCCGAGCGCGAACAGCAAACGCTCCAGCGTGGCGGCACGACTGGCGTCGATCGCCGCGATCAGGTTGTCGGCCCACTTGGTGGCGATCTTCTTCGTGTTCCATTCGAAGCTGGCGGGCTGCACCAGCGCCTGCGCGCGCCAGCCCGGATCGTTGCCGTCCAGCTTGAGCACCGCATTGAGCACCGCACCACTGCCTTCGGCGGACAGATGCAGCTTCAGCGCAGCAGCCAGTGCGGAAGGGTCCTCGGCATCCAGCACAAGCTTCAGGTGCAGCAGCTGGTCACGGTTGAGCCGGTACAGGTCGGCCACACTCTTGACGATGCCGGCGTCGACCAGGGTTTCGATGTACTTGTCGCCGAGGCCATCGATATCCATCGCACGACGCGAAGCGAAATGGGCAATGGCCTCCTTGCGCTGCGCAGGGCAGGACAGCTCACCCGAACAGCGCCATGCGGCGGCACCTTCCTCGCGCACGATTTCCGAGCCGCACACCGGGCAACGCGTCGGCATCTGCCACGGCGTGGTGCCCTGCGGGCGGCGATCGAGGATGACGCTGACCACTTCCGGAATCACATCGCCGGCGCGGCGCACGATCACGCTGTCGCCCACCCGCACATCCAGGCGTGCGATCTGATCGGCGTTGTGCAGGGTGGCATTGGACACGATCACGCCGGCCACAGCCACCGGCGCCAGTCGCGCGACCGGCGTGGCGGCACCGGTGCGGCCGATCTGGATCTCGATGGCCTCCACCGTGGTGCTCTGTTCCTGCGCCGGGAACTTGTGCGCGATGGCCCAGCGCGGCGCACGCGAGACGAAGCCCATCGCCTGCTGGCCCGCGCGGTCATCGAGCTTGTAGACCACGCCATCGATATCGAACGGCAGGCCATCGCGGCGCTCACCGATATCGCGGTAGTAACCCAGCAGGCCGTCGGTGCCTTCCACCACCTTGCACAGCTCACTGACCGGGAAGCCCCAGGCACCGAGCTGGGCCAGGGTGCCCGAATGGGTGTCCGGCAGCTCGCCGCCCTGCACTTCGCCAGTGCCGTAGGCGAAGAAACTCAGCCTGCGCTGCGCACTGATCTTCGGGTCGAGCTGGCGCAGCGAACCGGCCGCCGCATTGCGCGGATTGGCCAGCACCTTGCCGCCCTGCAGGCGCGCACGTTCGTTGTAGGCCTCGAAGTCGGCACGGGCCATGTAGACCTCGCCGCGCACCTCCAGCACATCCGGCCAGTCCCTGCCGTGCAGACGCTTGGGAATGTCACCGATCTCGCGCAGGTTGGCGGTCACGTCCTCGCCGGTACTGCCATCGCCACGGGTCGCGCCGAGCACGAAATGACCATCCTCATAGCGCAGGCTGATCGCCAGGCCGTCCATCTTCGGCTCGGCCGAAAACTGCAGGCTGCGGCGGCCCAGGCGCTCATCGATGCGGCGCACGAAATCGGCCACTTCCTCGTCGCTGAAGGCATTGGACAGCGACAACATCGGTACCGCGTGGCGCACCTCCGGGAAGCGGCCGGAGGGGCGCGCACCGACCTGCTGGGTCGGGCTGTCGGCACGGGCCAGTTCCGGGTGTTCGCGCTCCAGCGCTTCCAGCTCGCGCACCATCCGGTCGTAGTCGACGTCAGGGATCTCCGGCGCGTCCAGCTCATGGTAGGCGCGGTTGGCCTGGGCGATCTGCCGGCGGAGGTCTTCGGCGCGTTCGGCGGGGCTGGGGCTCATCGGGATCCGGTGGTTCTGGGATAGCCGGGAATTCTACCGCGCCCGGCCGTCAGGCCCGGTAACGGCCCTGCCTTTTGTGGAGTCGAGCCATACTCGACTGGCGCTTCGCTCTGGCAGGCGCCAAGCACTCCCCCGCTCCAGCAGGTGCCAACCTTCTTCCCAGCTCCGGTAGGTGCAAACCATGGTTGGCACGTCTGTGATCGAGCACGGCTCGACGCTGCAAAAGCAGCTTGCCGCCCATCCCCACCAGCGCTAGCGTGCGACGGTCTGCCCTTCGGAATCCTGCCCGTGACCCTGCCTGCTTCCCGTCGACGCTTCCTGCAACTGGCCGGTGCCGGCCTCGCTGTCGCCGGCAGCGGGCTGCCGCAGCTCGGCCATGCCCAACCCGCGACAGCCGCCGCCCCTGCCGAAGGCGCGGTGCTGCTGAATTTCAACGAATGTCCCTACGGCCCCTCGCCCGCGGCCCAACAGGCGGCACGCGACAGCATCGCCGGTTGCGGCCGCTACCGTTTCGCACTGGCCGGTCAGGTGCGCGACGCCTTCATCGAACAGGCGCGCATCCCGGCCGATCATGTGCGGCTCTATCCGGGTTCCAGCGAACCGCTGAACCGTGCCGCCGTGCTGTGGACCGGCCCGCAGGCGGGACTGGTAGTCGCCGACCCGACCTTCGAGACGCTGGGCGAGGTCGCCACCGCCCACGGTGCGCACGTGCAGAAAGTGCCGCTGCGCGACAACGGCGCACATGACCTGCGTGCGATGGTCGCCGCCGCACACGCACGCCCGACAGGACTGCTGTATGTGTGCAACCCGAACAACCCCACCGGTTCGATCAGCCCGCCGGATGAGCTCGCCTGGCTGCTGGCCCACAAACCCGCATCCACCCGCGTGCTGTTGGACGAGGCCTACCTGCAGTACAGCGAACAGCCGAGCCTGATCGCACAGGTGGCGCAGCGCGATGACCTGATCGTGTTGCGTACGTTCTCCAAGCTGTATGGCATGGCCGGCCTGCGCCTGGGCGTGGCGGCCGCGCATCCCGACCGCCTTCGCGAACTGGCCAGCCTGGGCGACAACCCACTGCCGGTGCCGGCGCTGGCCGCTGCACTGGCTAGCCTGCGCGATCCGCAGTTGATTCCGCAGCGCCGCCTGCAGAATGCCAAGGTGCGGCAAGCCACCATCGCGTGGCTGGGCAAGCGTGGTTTCAGCTGCGTGCCGTCGGAAGCGAACTGCTTCGTGGTCGACGTCCAGCGCGATGGCAGCGCGTTTGCCAAGGCGATGGCCGACAAAGGCGTGGTGATCGGGCGCAGCTGGCCGATCTGGCCACAGCGCGTGCGCGTGACCGTCGGCACCGAAGAGGAGATGGCCGCGTTCCGCCATGCGTTCGCGAAGGTGGCTGGCGTCCCGGCCTGACCCTGTTGGTGGGGGCGAACCTTGGTTCGCCCCATCCACGCATGGCGTGGATCTACTGTTGTGGGTGCCGACCGTTGGTCGGCACACCGAAAAAAGCACTTACCAACGCGGGGTCTTGGTCAGCGGCGGCGCCTGGTGCTGACGGTCGTAGGCGCGCAGCTCGTCACGGATGTGCGCGATGCGCTGGCGGCCCAGGGCGTTGCGGCTGTCATCCAGCACCACGCCATCCAGCAGCTCGGCCATACGCTGCACGGTCGGCAGCATCTTCTCCCAGGCGTCCAGCGCGGTCAGCGGCGCCGGCAGGGTCAGGAAGAAGGCGATGGCCGGGGTTTCCATGGCGCGGATGTTGGCCATGTCGAAGCTGCCCGGCTTCATGATGCTGGCCATCGAGAAGATCGGGCCGCGCTCGGGGTGGCCTTCCACCAGACGGTGGAACACGTTCATGTGGCCGAACACCAGGCCGGTCTTTTCCGCCGCCACCACGATGTCCTCGCCACGCAGCTGTTCGCCGGCGCGGGCGGCCACGAACAACGAGACGATCTTGTCGAAATCCTGGGTGGCACGCTTGCCGAGGTCGCTGGCGCCCGGGTCGGTTTCGCCCAGGCCGAGTTCGGCCTGCTCGCCTTCCGTACCCATGCCCGGTTCGACGCGGCCATCGGGCACGGTGACGCCGTCTTCGCCCAGCACCGGCTCGCGGCGCTCGCCGCTGGTCGGTTCCGCGCCTTCCACGCGGCGCCCCTGGGGCTTCTTTTTCGGACGGCCAAACAGGAAGATCGCGGCGATCAACAGCAGGCCGGCGGCCAGGATGCCGATGCGCAACAGTGCCGTGTCGGACATTCGATAGGTTCTCCGGCTAGTTCATTCAGGTAACTAGGATGGCACGTCAGGCCGCGCCCGCCAATCGCGCGGCTTCTTCCAGGTCTACGCTGACCAGGCGGCTGACGCCCGGCTCGCGCATGGTCACGCCCGACAGCTGGTGCGCGGCCTCCATCGTCGCCTTGTTGTGGCTGACGAACAGGAACTGCACCTTTTCGCTCATTTCCTTGACCATGTTGGCCAGGCGGCCGACGTTGGCTTCATCCAGCGGCGCGTCCACCTCGTCCAGCAGGCAGAACGGCGCGGGATTCAGCTGGAAGATGGCGAACACCAGCGCCACCGCGGTCATCGCCTTCTCGCCGCCGGACAGCAGCGAGATGCTGGACACGCGCTTGCCCGGAGGACGCGCCATGATGGTCACACCGGTGTCGAGCAGGTCTTCA
This sequence comes from Stenotrophomonas sp. GD03654, assembly GCF_029845105.1. Lineage (NCBI taxonomy): Bacteria > Pseudomonadati > Pseudomonadota > Gammaproteobacteria > Lysobacterales > Lysobacteraceae > Stenotrophomonas > Stenotrophomonas sp. GD03654. The sequence continues at coordinate 11,545 of NZ_JAOCLC010000030.1, forward strand.
CCGGTCAGTTCCAGGTAGGCGTGGCCGCCACCGAACAGGCGCGGGTACAACGCCTGCACGCCAGCGTTGACACGATCAAAGGTGTCCTTGAAACGACCGCGGGTCTCGCGGTCGATCTTGCGGATGGCGTCTTCCAGGGTTTCCAGCGCGGTGGTCAGGTCGGTGTGCTGCGAATCCAGGTAATCCGAGCGCTGCGAAGCCTCGCCGTATTCGTGGATGGCGGCCAGGTTGACCGGCTCCAGCCGGCGCATGCGGCCGTCGATCTGGTGAACGGCCTGCTCCCAGTCGCCCAGGCGGGCATCCTCGGGCAATGCGTTGAGCACGTCCTGCAGCACGAAGCCGGCCTTCTCCACCGCCGCCTGCAGGGTCTCCGCGCTGAGCACCAGCGCCTGCTGGTCCAGCTTGCGCTGCGAAATGCGCTCGCGCTGGGCCAGCGCCTGCTCGTCACGCTGGTGGCGGGTCTGTTCGTAGTTGCGCAGCTCGGCGTCGATGCCGTCCAGCAGCGTGCGCGCCTCGGTCAGCACGCGATCCGCGCGCACGCGCTCTTCCAGCGCGTTCTGGTGCTCGGCCTGCAGCGATTCGACCGGCGAATCGCCTTCATCCAGCTGCGAATGGAGTTCGCCCAGGCGCGAATCCAGCTGCCCGCGCTGGGTGCCCATGCGCTCCAATGCCTGGCTCAACGAGGCGAGCTGCGCCCGCTGTGATTCCAGGGTCAGCGCCAGCGAGTGCGAGCGCTCACGCACCGCGCGTGCAGCATCGCGCGCCAGGTCGCGGGCCTCGGTCAGCTGGCGGCGCTCGCCCTCCAGTCGCTGCCGGGTCGATTCCAGGTCGCCCATGCTGCTGACCGCGTTCTCCAACCGTGAGCGCGCTTCACGCGCCTGCTCGTTGTTGGCTTCCAGCGTTTCCTGCAACTGCTTCAGCTCACCTTCGATGCGGTCGATGCGCGTGCACGCCGCTTCCACCTTGCCCTGCTGGCCCTGCAACTGGCCCGCTAGTTCAGAGACCGCACGATGGGCCTGGTACAGCGCACGCTGCGCGTCTTCGCGCTGCTGCTCGGCGGCGTGCAGCTGCTCACGGAATCCACTCAGTTGTTCTTCCAGCTCGGCCTCGCGGTCCTGCAGCTGCTCGATCTGCTCACGCAGTTCATTGATCTCACGCTCGCGCAGCAGCGCGCCCTGCTGGGCTGCACCGGAGCGCGATACGCGCAGCCAACCCTGGCCCAGGCGCTCGCCGCTCTGGGTGATGATCGAATCGCCTTCCGGAAGGCTGCCCTGCAACGCCTTCGCTTCGGAAAGGTCCTTTGCTGCATGCAGGTGTGCCAGCAGGCGACGGATCGCTGCCGGGCCACGTACGCGGGCGGCCAGCGAGGTCGGTGCGACCTTTAGGTCCGCGCCATCGTTGGCAACCAGCGCGATGTGGCCCTCGCCCAGTTCGCCGAGGGCATCGACCAGGCTGGCCGGATCATCAACCAGCACGCCTTCGATCAACTGGCCGAGCGCGCTTTCCACCGCATTTTCCCAGCCGGCATCAACGTCCAGGCGTTCGCCGACACGCGCCGCCGAATCCAATCCACGCGCCTTCAGCCAGGCCACGGCCGCGCCCTGCTCCTGGCCCAGCACGGCCTGCTGCAGGGTTTCCAGCGAGGCCAGGCGGCCACGCAGGCCGTTGGCCTGCTTGCGCAGTTCGGCCAGTTCGTTCTGGCCATTGCGCTGCTGTTCCTGCACCGCCGCCACGCCCTGCTTGCGCAGTTCGACGTCTTCGCTCAATTCATCCAGCGCGGTCTTCTGCGTGTCGTGCTGCAGGTGCAGCTGCTCGAAGGTTTCTTCCAGCGCATCCACGTCCAGGCCGGCGCGCTCGGCGGCCAGGGCTTCACGACGCCGGTCGGCGTCAAGGATCTGCTTGTCCAGATAGTCCACGCGCGTGCGCTCGACATCGCCGGCGCGCGAGGCCTCCGAACTCTGCGAGGTGTGCTGTTCCCAGCGCTGCTGCCAGCTGGCCAGCCGGTCCTCGGCCTCGCGCAGGCTTTCCTGCTTGATCTCGCTCTCTTCCTGCAGCTCCTCCAGCTGCGGGGTGGCAGCCTCCACCGCCTCGCGCAGCACCCTCAGCTTGGCCTCGTCGCCGCTGATGTGCTGGCCCAGTTCGGCCAGCGCCTGCTGCGTTTCATCGCGCGCCTTGTGCAGGCGCTGCGACAGCTCGCGCTGGTGCTGGATCTGCTGCTCCAGGCGGGCCAGCGTGCTGCCGACCTGGTAGACCGCAGCCTGCGCGGTGTTGAGCGCGTCGGCGGCCTCTTCGCGCCGCGCACGCGAGGTCTCGATGCGGGCCTCGGCATCACGCTGGTCGGCGATCAGCTGCTGCAGCTTGGTCTCTTCCTGCGACAGGCCTTCGCGCAGCTTCGACAGGCGTCCGTCGAGACCACGGAATTCCAGCGCCTTCCACTCGGCATCCTTGACCCGGCGCTCTTCCTGCAGCGCCTGGTACTGCTCGGCCTGCTTGGCCTGGCGCTTGAGGTGTTCGAGTTGCTTGCTGATCTCGTCGCGCAGGTCGCCCAGCCGGTCCAGGTTCTCGCGGGTGTGGCGGATACGGGTCTCGGTTTCCTTGCGGCGCTCCTTGTACTTGGAGATGCCCGCCGCCTCTTCGAGGTACACGCGCAGGTCTTCCGGGCGCGCTTCGATGATCTGGCTGATCATGCCCTGCTCGATGATCGAGTAGCTGCGCGGGCCCAGGCCGGTGCCGAGGAACAGATCGGTGATGTCGCGGCGGCGGCACTTGGTGCCGTTGAGGTAATAGTTGCTGGTGCCGTCGCGGCTGACCGTGCGCTTGACCGAGATTTCGTTGAACGAGGCGTACTCGCCGGAGATCGTGTGGTCGGAGTTGTCGAAGATCAGCTCGACCGTGGCCTGCGAGACCGGCTTGCGGGCATTGGACCCGGAGAAGATCACGTCGGTCAGCGAGTCGCCACGCAGGCGGCTGGCCGAACTCTCGCCCATGACCCAGCGCACGGCGTCGATGATGTTCGACTTGCCGCAGCCATTGGGCCCCACCACGCCGGTCATGTTGGTCGGCAGGTGCAGGGTGGTCGGATCGACGAACGACTTGAAGCCGGACAGCTTGATCGTGGAAAGACGCATAGGGGTTCCGGACTGGGGCCGGCAAGCGGCCTGCGTTTACCCTCCAAGTCATTGATCCTGTTGGGATCGATGCCCGTGGAACGGGTGTGACGCCCTGAGTATACCGATGTGGCCGTGTTCTACGAATGGGCGTGGAACATTGTCCAGCCCCACCCCGCCGGCCGAGCGTGGCCCGACACCACGAAACGGAGCCATAAAACAAAACGGGCACCCTTGCGGGCGCCCGTTCTGCGGTGATTCCAGGCCTTTCGGCGTGGGATCAGGCTTCGGCGACGACGACGACCTTGACGGTGGTCTCGACGTCGGCGTGCAGGTGGATCAGCACGTCGTATTCGCCGATGTTGCGGAAGGCGCCTTCGCCCAGGATGACTTCGCTCTTGCTGACCGGCAGGCCGGCAGCGGTGAAGGCATCGGCGATTTCGCGGGCGCCGACCGAGCCGTACAGCTTGCCTTCGGTCGAAGCGTTGGCCGGGATGGTCACGCTCGCGCCTTCCAGCTTGGCCTTGCGGGCGTCAGCGTCGGCGTGGATGGCCTGGGCCTTGGCTTCGTACTCGGCGCGCTTGGCTTCGAACTCGGCCTTGTTGCTCTCGGTGGCCGGAACGGCCTTGCCCTGCGGCACGAGGAAGTTACGGCCGTAGCCGGGCTTCACGTCGACCAGGTCGCCCAGGTTGCCGAGGTTGGTAACTTTCTGCAGGAGGATCAGCTGCATGGTATTGCTCCAGATGAGTTATTCGTTAGCGAGGCGATGCCCCGCAACAAAGGCTGTCCGAATAGCTGGCACAGCGGGGGCGGCACCGGGCCGCCCCGCCGGGCATCAGACGTCGTGGTTGTCGGTGTACGGGATCAGGGCCAGGAAGCGAGCGCGCTTGACGGCGGTCGCCAGCTGGCGCTGGTACTTCGACTTGGTACCGGTGACACGGCTCGGCACGATCTTGCCGTTCTCGGTCAGGTACTGGCGCAGGGTGTTGAGATCCTTGTAGTCGATCTCCTTCACACCTTCAGCCGTGAACTTGCAGAACTTGCGGCGACGGAAGAACTTGGACATGGGAAGGCTCCTTAGGCGGCGGAAGCGGCGTCGTCGCCGGCTTCGTTGTCAGCGGTGGTGGTGGACTCGCCTTCTTCGTCGTCACGACGACGGCGCTCACCGCGCTCCGGCTTGTCACCCTTCTCGTCCTTGCTCTTCATGATCAGCGACTGCTCGGTGTCAGCCTCGTCACGCTTGATGACCAGGTTGCGCAGCACGGCGTCGTTGAAGCGGAAGCTTTCGGTCAGCTCGTTCAGCACGGCCTGGTCGGCTTCGATGTTCAGCAGCACGTAGTGGGCCTTCACCAGGTTCTGGATCGGGTACGCCAGCTGGCGGCGGCCCCAGTCTTCCAGACGGTGGATGGTGCCGTTGCCGTTCTCGACCAGCGACTTGTAGCGCTCGATCATGGCCGGGACCTGCTCGCTCTGGTCCGGGTGGACCATGAACACGATTTCGTAATGACGACTCATGTTTTTTCTACCTTTCGGATGTGGCCTTGCGGCCGGACAGCCCCCCGCCGTTGATACCGCGGTGGGGCAAGGATTCCCGCCAGGAAGGCAGGAAGCCGCGCATTATGGCGCAGATGGGGTGGCCGGGCAACCGGGGTGCCCTGGAGCTCCTGAACCGGGGTGCCCTTCACCCGTACCGACCAAGGTCGGCAACTCCCCAGGCGGCCCTCAGGCCTTGTCGGCGTCGGTGGTGAAGCTCTCGCCGCAGCCACACTCGGCGGTGGCATTCGGGTTGCTGAACGTGAAGGTCTCGCTCAGGCCGTGCTTGCCGAAGTCGATCACGGTGCCGTCCACCAGCGCCAGGCTCTTGGCATCGACGTAGATCTTCACGCCGTCCTGGTCGAACACGGTATCGCCCTCGCGCTCGTCGCGGGCCAGGTCGGTGATGTGACCCCAGCCCGAGCAACCGGTCTTGGTCACGCCGAAACGCAGGCCCAGCGCGCCGGGGGTCTGGGCGACAAAGCGCTGCACGCGCTCGAAGGCAATGGGGGTCAGGCTGACGGCCATGGGGCTACTCCAGAGGTACGGGGACATTATAAGGAGCCGTTGCCGCGAAAAATGCCTCGCAAGCAGAACGCTGCAACCGGTAAACTCCCGTGTTCACAGATCGAGTCGATCAGCAGAGGATTCAAGTCATGACGGTGGTCAGCGTTGAACATGCGCTTGCCGGGAAGATCCCGGAAGGCGGCGAAGTCACGGTACGCGGATGGGTGCGCACGGTGCGCGGTTCAGCGAATCTGGCTTTCGTGAATGTGAGCGACGGCTCCTGCTTCGCCCCGATCCAGGTCGTGGCCGGCGACGGCCTGGCCAACTTCGACGAGATCAAGCGCCTGACCAGCGGCTGCTCGGTCATTGCCACCGGCACCCTGGTGAAGTCGCAGGGCAAGGGCCAGTCGTTCGAGATCCAGGCCAGCGCACTGGAAGTGGTCGGCTGGGTCGAAGACCCGCTCACCTACCCGATCCAGCCGAAGCCGATGTCGCCGGAGTTCCTGCGCGAAGTGGCACACCTGCGCCCGCGCACCAACCTGTTCGGCGCGGTCACCCGCATCCGCAACTGCCTGGCCCAGGCCGTGCACCGTTTCTTCCACGAGAACGGCTTCAACTGGATCAGCACCCCGATCATCACCACCTCCGACGCCGAAGGCGCCGGCCAGATGTTCCGCGTGTCCACCCTGGACATGGTGAACCTGCCGCGTGACGAGAAGGGCGCGATCGATTTCAGCCGCGACTTCTTCGGCAAGGAAACCTTCCTGACCGTGTCCGGCCAGCTGAACGTCGAGGCCTACTGCCTGGCGCTGAGCAAGGTCTACACCTTCGGCCCGACCTTCCGCGCCGAGAACAGCCACACCACCCGCCATCTGGCGGAGTTCTGGATGATCGAGCCGGAAATCGCCTTCGCCGACCTGGCCGAAGACGCGCGCCTGGCCGAAGAGTTCCTGAAGTACCTGTTCCGCGCGGTGCTGAACGAGCGCAGCGACGACCTGGCCTTCATCGCCGAGCGCGTGGACAAGAACGCGATCACCAAGCTGGAAGATTTCATCAACGCGCCGTTCGAGCGCATCGACTACACCGATGCGGTCAGCCTGCTGCAGAAGTCCGGCAAGAAGTTCGACTTCCCGGTCGAATGGGGCCTGGACCTGCAGACCGAGCACGAGCGCTGGCTGACCGAGGAACACGTCGGCCGCCCGGTGGTGGTGACCAACTATCCGGAGCACATCAAGGCCTTCTACATGCGCCTGAACGACGACGGCAAGACCGTGGCCGCGATGGACGTGCTGGCCCCGGGCATCGGCGAGATCATCGGCGGCAGCCAGCGCGAAGAGCGCCTGGACGTGCTGGATGCGCGCATGGCCCAGTTCGGCCTGGATCGTGAGCACTACAGCTGGTACCGCGACTTCCGCCGCTATGGTTCGGTGCCGCACGCCGGCTTCGGCCTGGGCTTCGAACGCCTGGTGGTCTATGTCTGCGGCCTGTCCAACATCCGCGATGCGATCCCCTACCCGCGCGCCCCGGGCAGCGCGGACTTCTAAGCCCCACACGATCACGGAGGTACCGCTCCCATGACCCTGTTCTTCGCCCTCTGTTTCGTCGGCGTTGCAGTGGCCGGGTTCAGTGCCTTCGTGATCTTCTGGCCGCTGACCCTGGTGCACGTGCGCGACCGCCACCCGGCGCTCGCCGAGCGCTTCGGCAGCGGCGCCTTCCTCAAGCCCGATGCCCTGGCCTGGCTGCTGCGCCGCGACTATCGCCAGCAGCCCGACCGCTCGCTGTCCGGGCTGGCGACGCCGGCCTGGGTATCGCTGCTGACCCTGCTGGCCGGACTGGGCATGGCCGCCCTGCTCTGGCTGGCCTCGCTCTGGTAACACATCCATGAATGACATCACCGCCTCGCGCGACAGCTGGTGGCTGGCCAGCCTCGGCAACACCCTGATCTGGGCGCGGCTGCGCGTGCGCCCGGCCGGCACCGCCGAAGTGCTCGACAGCGATGGCAACACGCTGAGCTATGACAGCGAAGACACCGCCCGTTCGCAGTTGTTCGACGCCGAGTTCGTCGAGTACGACGGCCTGGACGAGGAGGACGCGCTGGTGCGCGGCTTCAGCCTGCACGAAGTGCAGCCGCCGCAGGCCGACAGTGACGAGGGTCTGCGTGGCCGCATGATCCAGTCGCTGGGCGGGCGCGCCTGACCCCTGCATGTTCACCCCGCGCGCCTTCGCCGAGACCGACCTGCTCTGGCTGGACCGCCTGCTGGCGCGCGACCCGTTCGTCACGGTGCTCACCGTCGGCAGCGATGGCCTGCCGGAGCTGACCCGGATGCCAGTGCTGTACCGGCGTGACGGCGACCAGATCGAACTGCGCGGCCACTGGGCCCGCGCCAACCCGCAGTCGCGCCACAGCGGCGCGGCCAAGGTACTGGTCGATGGCCCACACGGCTACGTCTCGGCCAGCTGGTATCCGGACAAGGAACCCGCCGCGCGGGTACCCACCTGGAACTACGCCGCTGCCGAGCTGCGTGGCCAGCTGCAGACCTTCGACGACGCTGATGCGCTGGCCGAACTGGTTGGCGCGATCAGCGACCGCTTCGAGGCCAGCGTCGGCCAGGCCTGGCAGTTCGATGCCACGCGTGCCGAACACGGCCCGGAGCTGCGCGCCATCGTCGGCTTCCGGTTCCAGGTCGAGCAGGTGCAACTGAAGCTCAAACTGAGCCAGAACCATCCCGACGCCAACCAGCGCGCGGTGATCGCCGAACTGGAACAGCTGGGCACACCCTCTTCCATCGAGTTGGCGCAGTGGATGCGCTGGCACCGCGAACAGGCCGCCCGCAGCGACTGAACGCCCAAGATTCCCGCAACGACGCAGCCGGATGGCTGCGGCGCGCCCCCACCCGACGCCAGGGACCCTTACATGAAAGACATCCACAAACTGCTGCAGAACAACCGCGACTGGGCCGACCGCATCGAAAAGGAAGACCCCGAGTTCTTCCACCAGCTGGCCAAGCAGCAGCACCCGGAATACCTGTGGATCGGCTGTTCCGACTCGCGCGTTCCGGCCAACCAGATCATCGGCATGGCGCCGGGCGAAGTATTCGTGCACCGCAACGTGGCCAACGTAGTCGCCCACACCGACCTGAACTGCCTGAGCGTGGTGCAGTACGCGGTGGACCAGCTGAAGGTGAAGCACATCCTGATCGTCGGCCACTACGGTTGCGGCGGCGTGCATGCCTGCCTGCACAACACCCGCGTCGGCCTGGCCGACAACTGGCTGCGCCACGTCGGCGACGTAATGCAGAAGCACACCGGCATCCTCGATGCGATCGACACCGATGAGCTCAAGCACGCGCGCCTGTGCGAACTGAACGTGATCGAGCAGGTTGCCAACCTGTGCCGCTCCACCATCGTGCAGGACGCCTGGGCCCGCGGCCAGAAGCTGATGGTGCACGGCTGGGTCTACAGCCTGAAGGACGGACGCGTGCGCGAGATGGGCATCGACGTCGGTTCGCAGGAAGAGCTGCAGCCCGCCTATGAAAAGGCCCTGTCCTACGTTCCGCGCAAGGGCAAGCGCGACTGATTCCCTACGGAAGACCACCATGCTCGCTTCGCCGATCAACCTGCACGCCTGGATCGAAGAACACCGCCACCTGCTGAAGCCGCCGGTGGGCAACAAGATGATCGACAATGGCGACTTCATCGTAATGGTGGTGGGCGGGCCGAATTCGCGCACCGACTATCACTACGACGAAGGTCCGGAGTGGTTCTACCAGCTCGAAGGCGAGATGGTGCTGAAGGTGCAGGAAGACGGCGCGGTGCGCGACATTCCGATCCGTGCCGGTGAGATCTTCCTGCTGCCGGCGAAGGTGCCGCACTCGCCGCGGCGCCCGCCCGGCGGTATCGGTCTGGTGGTCGAGCGCAAGCGCCTGCCGCATGAGATGGACGGCGTGATCTGGCATTGCGAACGCTGCAACCACAAGCTGCACGAAGAGTATTTCGCGCTGCTGAACATCGAGACCGATCTGCCGAAGGTGTTCGCGCGCTACCACGCCAGCCTGGAGCTGCGTACCTGCAGCCAGTGCGGGCACGTGGATCCGCTGCCGACGCCGGCGGCGGGCTGAGCCCCGAACGGTAGTCGCCCACCTTGGTGGGCGCTTGCTCGCTCCTGCCCTGGTAGATGCCCGGCGCTTGCTCGCTCCCGCTCTGGTAGATGCCCACCTTGGTGGGCACTTTCTTGTACGTGCGCCAACCAAGGTTGGCGACTACCGGATCACACGGCGCTGGTGCCGGGCCGGCTGCTACCGGGCCATGCCCCAGGCGCTACACTGGCGGTCCCGTTGCAGCCTGTTGCCCGACCATGTCCGACCTGCTCAGCCGCACCCACGCCATTGCCCTGGACGCCGCCGATGCGCTGCGCCCGCTGCGCAATGAATTCCTGATTCCGCGCCACGGTGGTGGCGAGCAGACCTACTTCGTCGGCAACTCGCTGGGCCTGCAGCCGCGTGGCGCGCAGGCGGCCGTGCAGGAAGTGATGAAGCAGTGGGGCGAGCTGGCGGTGGAAGGCCACTTCACCGGCCCCACGCAGTGGCTGTCCTACCACCGCCTGGTGAGCGCGCAGCTGGCCCGCGTGGTCGGTGCGCTGCCCAGCGAAGTGGTGGCGATGAACACGCTGAGCGTGAACCTGCACCTGATGATGGTCAGCTTCTACCGGCCCACGGCCGAGCGCCCGGTGATCCTGATGGAAGCCGGCGCATTCCCGACCGACCGCCATGCGGTGGAGGCGCAGATCCGCTTCCATGGTTTCGACCCGGCCGAGTGCCTGGTGGAAGTGCAGCCGGACGAGGTCAACGGCACGATATCGCTGGCAGCGATCGAACGCGCCATCGCCGAACACGGCCCGCGCCTGGCGCTGGTGCTGTGGCCGGGCGTGCAGTACCGCACCGGCCAGGCCTTCGACCTCGATGCGATCACCCGTGCCGCCCGCCTGCAGGGCGCACGCATCGGCTTCGACCTGGCGCACTCGGTCGGCAACCTGCCGCTGCGCCTGCATGACATCGCACCCGATTTTGCCGTGTGGTGCCATTACAAGTACCTCAACAGCGGCCCGGGCGCAGTGGCTGGCGCCTTCGTGCACGAGCGCCACCACCGCGATACCTCCCTGCCGCGCTTTGCTGGCTGGTGGGGCCATGAAGAGTCCACCCGCTTCCAGATGGCACCGCAGTTCACCCCGGCCATCGGCGCCGAAGGTTGGCAGCTGAGCAACCCGCCGATCCTCGGCCTGGCGCCGCTGCGGGCCTCGTTGGACCTGTTCGAGCGCGCCGGCATGGAGGCGCTGCGCAGCAAGTCACTGGCGCTGACCGGCATGCTCGAAGCGCTGGTGCGCGCGCGCCTGTCCAGCGTGCTGGACATCATCACCCCGGCCGAGCCGCAGCGCCGCGGCTGCCAGTTGTCGCTGCGCGTGATCGGTGGCCGCGAACGTGGCCGCGCACTGTTCGAACACCTGCGCGGCATCGGCGTGCTCGGCGACTGGCGCGAGCCCGACGTGATCCGCATCTCGCCCACGCCGCTCTACAACCGCTACCTGGACGTGCATCACTTCGTCGAGGAAGTGGAAGCCTGGGCCGGCCTCTAAGCCGGCCTCTCCCCTACTGCTGGACAGTTCGTTGATCGCACACGCTTCCCGCTCGTTGAGCATTATCGGTGCCGGCCTCGCCGGGTCCCTGCTGGCCATCCTGCTGTCACGCCAGGGCTGGCGCATCACCCTGTACGAACGCCGCGGCGATCCGCGCGTGGCCGACTACGAGAGCGGACGCTCGATCAACCTGGCGCTTGCCGAGCGTGGGCGCAACGCGCTGCGCCAGGCCGGTGTGGAAGACGAGGTCATGGCGCGCGCGGTGATGATGCGCGGCCGCATGGTGCACCCACGCGACGGCGAACCGCAGCTGCAGCGCTATGGCCGTGATGACAGCGAAGTGATCTGGTCGATCCACCGCAGCGACCTGAACACCACGCTGCTGGAACTGGCCGAACAGGCCGGCGCCACCGTGCACTTCCATCGCCGCCTGCATACCGTCGATTTCGATGCCGGCTACGCGCGCTTCATCGATGACCGCGACGACAGCCCGCACGACATCCACTTCGACACCCTGATCGGTGCCGACGGCGCGGGCTCGGCACTGCGTGCGGCGATGAACCGCCGTGCACCGCTGGGTGAGGACATTGCCTTCCTCGACCACTCCTACAAGGAGCTGGAGATCCCGCCGGCCGCCGATGGCAGCTTCCGCATCGAGCGCAATGCGTTGCACATCTGGCCGCGTGGCCACTACATGTGCATCGCCCTGCCCAACCACGAAGGCACCTTCACCGTCACCCTGTTCCTGCCCAACCAGGGCGACCCCAGCTTCGCCACCATCAACACCGGTGCGCAGGCCGAGGCGCTGTTCGCGCGCGAGTTTGCCGACACCCTGCCGCTGATCCCGAACCTGCGCGCGGACTGGGAACAGCACCCGCCAGGCCTGCTCGGAACACTCACCCTGGAACGCTGGCACCAGCAGGGCCGCGCCGTGCTGATCGGCGACGCTGCGCATGCGATGGTGCCGTTCCACGGCCAGGGCATGAACTGCGCGTTCGAGGACTGCGTTGCGCTGGCCCGTCACCTGATGGAGGCCGATGATCTGGAGGGTGCGTTCGCCGCGTTCGAAACCGAGCGCAAGCCGAATGCACGTGCCATTCAGCAGATGGCGCTGGAAAACTACCTGGAGATGCGCGACCGCGTCGCCGACCCGGCCTTCCTGCTGCAGCGTGAGCTGGAACAGGAGCTGCAGCGTCGCTGGCCGACGCGCTTCGTGCCGCACTACACCATGGTCACCTTCCTGCACACGCCGTATGCCGAAGCGCTGCGCCGCACCGAACTGCAACGCAACCTGCTGGCGGCAGCCACCGAAGGTCACGATTCACTGGACAACATCGACTGGGCCGCACTGGAAGCGCAGATCCACGCGCAGCTGCCGGTCCTGGAGGGCGCGCACTGATGGCCGACAGCTTCCTGTTCTACGACCTGGAAACCTTTGGCCAGGACCCGCGACGCACGCGCATCTCGCAGTACGCCGCGATCCGCACCGACACCGACCTCAACGAGATCGACACCCCGGTCAGCTTCTTCGTGCGCCCGGCCGATGACCTGCTGCCCTCGCCGATGGCCACCCTGGTGACCGGCATTACCCCGCAGCAGGCGCTGGCTGAAGGCATCAGCGAGGCCGAAGCCTTCGACCGCATCAACGAACAGCTGTCGCGCCCCGGCACCTGCGCGCTGGGGTACAACACGCTGCGCTTCGACGATGAATTCGTCCGTTACGGTCTGTTCCGCAACTTCCACGACCCGTACGAACGCGAGTGGCGCAACGGCAATTCGCGCTGGGACCTGCTGGACATGCTGCGGTTGATGCGCGCGATGCGCCCGGACGGCATCCAATGGCCCCTGCGCGAAGATGGCGCCACCTCGTTCAAGCTCGAACACCTGGCCGAGGCCAACCACGTGCGCGAGGGCGATGCGCACGAAGCACTGTCCGACGTGCGTGCCACCATCGGCATGGCACGGCTGTTCAAGCAATCGCAGCCGCGGCTGTGGGAGTACGCACTGAAGCTGCGCGACAAACGCTTCGTCGGCGGCCTGCTGGACGTGGCCGCGATGAAGCCGGTGCTGCACATTTCCATGCGCTACCCGGCCAGCCGCCTGTGCGCGGCACCGGTGCTGCCGCTGGCCATGCACCCGACCATCAACAACCGGGTGATCGTGTTCGACCTGGAAGGCGAGATCGACGATCTGCTGGAACTGCCGACCGACGTGATCGCACAGCGCCTGTACATGCGCGCCAGCGATCTGCCCGAAGGCGTCGCACGTGTACCGCTGAAGGAAGTGCATCTGAACAAGGTGCCGGCGCTGATCGCCTGGAACCACCTGCGCGCCGATGACCACGCGCGCCTCGGCCTGGATGTGACCGCGATCGAAGCCAAGGTGGAACGCCTGCGCGCGTTCGCCCCGCAGCTGGCCGAAAAGGCCCGGCAGGTCTACAACCAGCCCCGCGCCGCCACCGTGGCCGACGTCGATGCCTCGCTGTACGACGGCTTCCTCAGCAACGGTGACAAGCCGCTGCTTGCGCTTGCACGCACCACCGCGCCCGAGCAGCTGGCCGCGCTGGAAGGTCGCTTCCGCGACCCACGCCTGCCGGAGCTGCTGTTCCGCTACCGCGCGCGCAATCATCCCGACAGCCTCGCGCCGCCTGAACGACAGCGCTGGCAGGATTACCGCCGCCAGCGCCTGCTCGGAGACGGCGGCCTGGGCGAACTCAACCTGCCCCAGTACCAGCAGCAGCTCAATGCACTGGCCGCCGAAGCGCCCGATGACACCCGGCGCCAGGCCCTGCTGCAATCGCTGCGCGACTGGGGCCAGCACCTGCAGGAGACGCTGTGAGCACTTATTTCTCGGACGCCAGCTTCAAGTTCCTGCGCAGCCTTGCGCGGCACAACGACAAGGCCTGGTTCAACGATCACCGCCAGCAGTATGAAGACCATGTCCGGCAGCCATTCCTGCGCCTGCTGGGTGACCTGCAGCCGGCGCTGGCCGAGATCAGCGAGCACTTCCGCGCCGATACCCGCGGCGTCGGCGGCTCGCTGTTTCGCATCCATCGCGATGCGCGCTTCTCCAACGACAAATCCCCGTACAAGACCTGGCAGGGTGCACGCCTGTTCCATGAGCGCCGCCGCGAAGTGGCCGCGCCCTCGTTCTACGTGCATCTGCAGCCGGGCGAGAGCTTCGTCGGCGCCGGCCTGTGGCATCCAGAACCCGAGACGCAGCGCCGCGTGCGCCACTTCATTCTCGACAACCCCGGCAGCTGGAAGGCCGCTGCGCATGCCCCGGCGCTGCGCAAGCGCTTCGATTTCGAGGAGAGCGAGAAGCTGGTACGGCCGCCGCGCGGCTTTCCGGCAGACTTCGAGTTCATTGACGACCTCAAGCACCGCAACTGGGTGATGTGGCGCTCGCTGGACGACGCCACCATGACCGGCCCGCGCCTGCTGTCCACGCTGGGCAAGGACCTGGCGGGGCTCGGCCCGTTCGTTGACTACATGTGCGCGGCGCTGGACCTGGAGTTCTGAGCCGCATCACCTGCCGTTCACCACTGGCTGCCTTACTTGCGGCAGTCTGGACAGCATGAAGAAGCTCACTGCACTGGCTGTGCTGCTGGTCCTGGCCTTGGCTGCGTGGTGGTTCGGCGGCCCGTACATGACCGTGCACGGCCTGTCCAAGGCCATCGAAGAACGTGACACGGCGCGACTGCAACGCTATGTCGATTTCCCTCGCGTGCGCAGCAGCCTGCGCGCGCAGCTCAACGACTATCTGGTCCGCCAGGCCGGCCCGGATGTAGCGGCCAGCCCGTTCGGCGCCCTGCTCTACGGGCTGGGCGACCAGCTCGGTGGTGCGGCGGTGGAGACGATGGTGACCCCGACCGGCATCGGCGCGATGCTGCAGGGCCACGTGCTGTGGAAGCGCGGCCGCAATGAACTGCAGGGCGGTGATGCCTTCGGCGCGACCGAGCCGGCACGGCCATTGAAGAACGCCGAGCATCACTTCGAAGCGCTGGACCGCTTCGTGATCGACGTCGATCGCGGCCCCGACCAGCCGCCGATGAAGGTGGTGCTGGAACCGCAGGGCCTGCGCTGGAAGGTGGTGGACCTGCAGTTGGGGATGTCGGGCAGCCCGTGACGGGTCATGCCCTTCGACGGCGCTGCTTTCGGTAGGTGCCCACCTTGGTGGGCATGGATCCAGGACGGCGCCAACCAAGGTTGGCGACTACCGCGGTACAGCGCTCTGGTAGATGCCCACCTTGGTGGGCGCCGATGCATGGCAGCGCCAACCAAGGTTGGCAACTATCAGGCCCTACCCCTCGTTGGCGACACCATGCGGCACATGGCCGGCGGCCACATGCTCGCGGGCGCTGTCGATGTTGTGCTGCGAATCATCGAAGAAGATGTCGGCGCCGAACGCCTGCAGGAACGGTCCCTTGTGGCGGCCACCGAGGAACAGCGCTTCGTCCAGGCGCACGCCCCACTCACGCAGGGTGCGGATCACCCGCTCATGCGCCGGCGCCGAACGCGCGGTGACCAGCGCGGTGCGGATCGGTGCACTCTCGCCGGCCGGGAACACTTCCTGCAGCGTGTGCAGCGCCGACAGGAAGCCGCGGAACGGGCCGCCGCTGAGGGGTTCGCGGGCACGCTCGCGTTCATGGCGGCCAAACGCTTCCACGCCCTGCTCGCGCGAAATGCGCTCACTCTCATCGCCGAAGATCACCGCGTCACCGTCAAAGGCGATGCGCAGCTGGCCGGCCGGGCGACCGGTATCGATCTGGTCGGCCGCTGCCGCAGCGGTCTCGCCCGGCGGCTTGGGCAGGATGGTCGCCGCCGCGATGCCATGGCGCAGCGCGCTGCGCACCGATTCCGGGTTGGCCGACAGGAACAGGTCAGTGCCGAACGGCTTCACGTACGGCCAGGTCGGCTCGCCGGCGGTGAACGTCGCACGGATGATGCCCAGGCCGTAATGCTGGATCGAGTTGAAGATGCGCAGGCCGGTATCGGCCGAGTTGCGCGACAGCAGGATCACCTCGACCCGCGGGTTCTCCGGGCTGGCGCCCTGGTTCAGCGCCAGCAGCTTGCGCACCACCGGGAAGGCCACGCCGGGGCCGAGGATGTCGTCCTCATGCTGGCGCTGGAATTCGGCATAGGCCGCCACGCCATCGCTCTCGAACAGCGCGTGGCTTTCCTCGAGGTCGAACAGCGCGCGCGAGGTCACCGCGACGGTCAGCAAACGGGGGGAGTTGTCGCCCATCGGTGGGGGTCCTTCAAGCGGTCGGCAGGGCCGGCCGCCTATTGTCCTCAAAAAACGAACTGTTCGCTCAGGATCCGGTCTTCCAGGTTGTGTTCCGGGTCGAACAGCAGGGTCACGCGGCGGTCCTTCGACTCGCGGATGGTCACTTCGACCACGTCGCGGGTCTCGTGCGAATCAGCGGTCACGCTGATCGGGCGCTTGTAGGGATCGAGCACGCGGAAGCGCACTTCGGTGTCGGCCTTGAGGATCGCCCCGCGCCAGCGTCGCGGCCGGTACGGGGCCAGCGGCGTCAGCGCGATGGTATGCGAGCCCAGCGGCAGCACCGGGCCATGCGCGGAATAGTTGTAGGCGGTGCTGCCGGCCGGAGTAGCCACCAGCACGCCATCGCCGATCAGTTCGGCCACGCGTTCCTGGCCGTTCAGGTCGATGCCGATATGCGCGGCCTGACGGGTCTGGCGCAACAGCGAGACGTCGTTGTAGGCCAGCGAGCCGGTACTGGTGCCCGATTCGGTTAGTGCCACCATCTCCAGCGGACGCAGGTTGGCCGGTTCAGCACGGGCGATGCGCGCCTGCACGTCATCGTCGCCGCGGTACTGGTTCATCAGGAAACCGACCGTGCCCAGCTTCATGCCGAACACCGGCTTGCCCAGGTGCCCATGCCGGTGCAGGGTCTGCAGCATGAAACCATCGCCGCCCAGTGGGCACAGTACATCGGCCTGCTCGGGCGTGTAGTCGCCATAGCGCGACACCATGGCCGCGCGGGCCATCTGCGCGGGCTCGGTGGTGCTGGCCAGGAAAGCGATGCGGGGGGTGTCGCTCATCGGTGGATCCGGGTGGGTTTGATGGAGAGCATAACCGAGCGCCGGGAGTTGGACCCCGTGGGGCGGATGACCGGCATATCCGCCGGGACACGCCGTAAACCCATCCCTGGGGGCTCCATCGCGCCATCCATGGCGCTCACGGTCCCGGCGGATATGCCGGTCATCCACTTGGCAGATTCACGGCCGGCGTCGGGTCAGGTGGTCGCAAAGATCAAGGGCAGAAACAGAACGGCCCCGCTTTCGCGGGGCCGTTCCGGTTCACGCATGCCAGGCGTGGCCCGGCTCTACATCACTCACGCGCCGTGTGCCGCCAGCTGGCCCAGGCGCTGGACTGCGACCGAAACGGTCGGGTAGTCCAGGGTCTTCTGCTCGGCCAGTTCGGCCAGCATCGCCAGGGTGAAGCGCAGGCTGTTGTCGTCACGGCCCATCCAGGCTGCGACCTTGGCCTCCGCGCTGCTGCCCTTGGTGCCCAGCACCTGGCCGGCCAGGTTGCGGTGGTTGGCCGCCAGCTCGTCGCGCAGCACGCCACGTGCCACGGCGTGCCAACGACCGTTGACCTCCAGCGCATCGACCTGCTCGAACAGCCACGGCAGCTGCAGGGCATCGCCCAGGCGGAAGTGGACCTTGGACACGTCCACCGGCTTCAGCTTGCGGGTGCGGGCCAGTTCGATGATGTCGAACGCCGGCTCCAGGAAGTGCAGTTCGGCCAGCTGCTGCGCCAGCGCGGACGGCAGGCCCTTTTCCTTCCACTCGGCCACCAGGGATTCGTAGGTCGGACGCTGCGAATCCGGCAGCACACCCGAGGCAACGCGGATGTCGTTGAACGGGCCCTGGTAGCGGTTGACCGCTTCGGTGATGCCCGGCATCGCGCCCGGGCGCGACAGCAGCCAGCGCACGAACGAACGCTGCAGCTTCCAGATCACTTCCAGTGCGTCGATCTGCACCGACTCCGGCACCTTGCCGTCGAGGGCATCGATCTGCGCCCACAGCGCGCGCGCATCCAGCGTTTCGCGGCTGATGGTGTAGGCCTTGGCGACCTCGGCGATGGAACGGCCGGTGTCTTCCTGCATGCGCATCAGGAAGGTGGCGCCCATGCGGTTGATGGTCTGGTTGGTCACGGCCGTGGCGATGATTTCGCGCTTCAGGCGGTGACGCTCCATCGCGTCGGCGTACTTCTTCTGCAGCGGGGTCGGGAAGTAGCGCTGCAGCTCCTTGGACAGGTACGGATCTTCCGGGATGTCCGAATCCAGCAGCTGGGCGAACGCCACCAGCTTGGAATAGGACAGCAGCACCGACAGTTCCGGACGGGTCAGGCCCTGGCCGCGCGCCTTGCGCTGGGACAGCTCGGCGTCGGACGGCAGGAACTCGATCTGGCGATCGAGCAGGCCCTGCTGTTCCAGGGTACGGATGAAGTGCTGCTTGGAACCCAGGCGCTTGACCGCCATCCGCTCCATCAGGCTCAGCGCCTGGTTCTGGCGGTAGTTGTCATTGAGCACCAGCTCGGCGACTTCATCGGTCATCGAGGCCAGCAGCTTGTTGCGCTGCTCGACGGTCAGCTTCTTGGCCCGCACCACATCGTTGAGCAGGATCTTGATGTTGACTTCGTGGTCGGAGGTGTCGACACCGGCCGAGTTGTCGATGAAGTCGGTGTTGAGCAGCACGCCGGCCTGGGCGGCTTCGATGCGGCCCAGCTGGGTCATGCCCAGGTTGCCGCCCTCGCCCACCACCTTGCAGCGCAGCTCGCCACCGTTCACGCGCAGCGCGTTGTTGGCGCGGTCGCCGACATCGCTGTGCTGCTCGCTGGCAGCCTTCACGTAGGTACCGATGCCGCCGTTCCACAGCAGATCGACCGGTGCCTTCAGGATCGCGCTCATCAGATCGTTCGGCGACAGCGCCTTGACGTTGTCATCCAGGCCCAGCGCTTCACGCACCTGCGGGGTGATCTCGATCGACTTCAGGCTGCGCGGGTACACGCCGCCGCCCTTGCTGATCAACTTGGCGTCGTAGTCCGCCCAGCTCGAACGCGGCACGGTGAACAGGCGCTCACGTTCGACGAACGTGGTGGCCGCATCCGGGTTCGGGTCCAGGAAGATGTGGCGGTGGTCGAAGGCAGCGACCAGGCGGATGTGGCGCGACAGCAGCATGCCGTTGCCGAACACGTCGCCGGACATGTCGCCGACGCCGACCGCAGTGAAGTCCTGGGTCTGGCTGTCACGGCCCAACGCACGGAAGTGGCGCTTGACCGACTCCCACGCACCACGTGCGGTGATGCCCATGCCCTTGTGGTCGTAACCCACCGAACCACCGGAGGCGAATGCATCGCCCATCCAGAAGCCGTGCGCGATGGCCAGGCCGTTGGCGATGTCGGAGAAGGTCGCGGTGCCCTTGTCGGCGGCCACCACCAGGTACGGATCGTCCATGTCGTGGCGCACGACATCCACCGGCGGCACGATCTTGTTGTTGACGATGTTGTCGGTGATGTCCAGCAGGCCCTGGATGAACAGCTTGTAGCAGGCCACGCCGTTGGCGAAGATCGCGTCGCGGTCACCGTTCACCGGCGGGGTCTTGGCGAAGAAGCCGCCCTTCGCGCCAACCGGCACGATGACGGTGTTCTTGACCATCTGTGCCTTGACCAGGCCCAGCACTTCGGTACGGAAGTCTTCGCGACGATCCGACCAGCGCAGGCCACCACGGGCGACCGCGCCGAAGCGCAGGTGGGTACCTTCCACGCGCGGGCCGTAGACGAAGATTTCGCGGTACGGGCGCGGCTTCGGCAGGTCCGGCACCAGCGCCGAATCGAACTTGAAGCTGATGACATGGCCGTGCTGGCCGTTGGCATCGGTCTGGTAGTAGCTGGTACGCAGGGTCGCGTCGATCACGCCCATGAACGAGCGCAGGATGCGGTCCTCGTCCAGGCTGGACACGCGGTCCATCAGCTTCAGCAGCGCATCGCGCGCGGCCTGCATCTGCGCGTCGCGGTCACCCTTGCGGGCGTCGACCACGGTCTTGAGCACCTTCAGGGTGGCGTCGTCGCCAGCAGCCAGCACATCGAAGTGGGCCTTCAGCTGGGCCTGGCCGGCGGCGATGTCGTCCTTGCTCTCGTGGCCGGTAGCCGGATCGAAGCGCGCCTCGAACAGCTCGACCAGCAGGCGGGCCAGCAGCGGGTAGCGCGCGAAGGTGCCTTCCACGTAGGCCTGCGAGAACGGCACGCCGGTCTGCAGCAGGTACTTGCAGTAGCCGCGCAGCATGGCGACCTGGCGCCAGTGCAGGCCGGCAGCCAGCACCAGGCGGTTGAAGCCGTCGTTCTCGGCATCGCCATGCCAGACGCGGGCAAAGGTCTCGCCGAAGGCTTCATCGACGCTGGCGGCATCGATCGCGCCGGCGGTCGATTCGACCTCGAAGTCCTGCACGTACACCGGGGCATTGTCGACCGACAGGCGGTACGGACGCTCGGCGATCACGCGCAGGCCCATGTTTTCCATCATCGGCAGCGCGTCCGACAGCGGAATGTCGTCCAGCTGGCGGTACAGCTTCAGGCGCAGGCCATCACCGCTTTCGCGCGGCACGGCCTGCAGGCTCAGGCGCAGGTCGTCCGGGCCGGTCAGGGCGTCGAGCTGGCTGACATCGTTGGCGGCAACGGCGGTGCTGTTGTCTTCGATGTAGCCGGCCGGCAATGCCTTGCCGATACGGGCGGCGATGCGCAGGCCTTCGGTTTCGCCATGGCGGGCCACCAGCGCTTCACGCAGGTCGTCCTGCCAGTTGCGCAGCACCTGGGCCAGCTTCTGCTCCAGTTCGGCGGTATCGACGTCGAGCATTTCACCCGGCTTCGGGCGCACGATCAGGTGCACCTGGGCCAGCGGCGATTCGCCCAGCACCACCGAGCTGTCGACGTACTCGCCGTGCAGCGCGTCTTTCAGCATCGCTTCGATGCGCAGGCGCACGTCGGTGTTGAAGCGCTCGCGCGGCAGGTAGACCAGCGCGGAGATGAAACGGCTGTACTTGTCGCGACGCAGGAACAGGCGGCTTCGCACACGCTCCTGCAGGCCCAGCACGCCCATCGCGGTACGCAACAGTTCGTCCTCGCTGGACTGGAACAGTTCTTCGCGCGGCAGGGTTTCCAGGATGTGGCGCAGGGCCTTGCCGCTGTGGCTGGCCGGGGCCAGGCCCGACTGCTTCATCACGTGCTCGTGGCGCTGGCGCACCAGCGGGATTTCCCACGGGCGACGGTTGTAGGCGCTGGAGGTGAACAGGCCGAGGAAGCGCTGCTCGCCGATGATCTTGCCCTTGGCGTCGAATTCCAGCACGCCGATGTAGTCCATGTAGCCGGCGCGGTGCACGCGCGAACGGGCATTGGTCTTGGTCAGGATCAGCGCGTCCTTCAGACCGGACGTGGCGTTCAGGCCCTGCGCGGCCAGCGTCTTGACCGGACGGGCGGCGGACTTGTCCTTGCCGCGCATCAGGCCCAGGCCGGTGTCGTTCAGCGGCGCCAGCACTTCTTCCTTGCCCTGCTTCTCCACGCGGTACTCGCGGTAGCCGAAGAAGGTGAAGTGGTTGTCGGCGGCCCAGCGCAGGAATTCCTGTGCTTCCTTGCGCGAGGCTGCGTCGACCGGCAGCTGGCGGCTGCCCAGGTCGTCGGCCAGTGCCAGCGCCTTGTCCTTCATCGGCTGCCAGTCGCGCACGATCGCACGCACTTCGTCCAACGCCTTGTTGATGGCCTGCTCGATGGCCGCCATGGCTTCGGCCGGCTGGCGGTCGATTTCCAGCAGCATCACCGACTCGGCATCACCCTCGCCGACCTTGACCAGCTTGCCGGCCTTGTCGCGGGTGAAGCGCAGCACCGGATGGCCCAGCACGTGGACACCCACGCCCTGTTCGGCCAGCGACATGGTGACGGTGTCGACCAGGAACGGCATGTCGTCGTTGACGATCTGCAGCACGGTGTGCGGCGATTCCCAACCGTTGGCCTTCGCGGTCGGATTGAACACGCGGACGTTGGCCTTGCCGGCCTTGCGGGCACGGGCGAATTCCAGCGTCTCAGCCGCGAGAGCGGCCCACTCTTCAGCGCTGTGATGCGGAAACTCGTCCGACTCCATGCGCTTGTAGAAGTCAGTGGCGAAGGCCACCGCTTCGGCCTGTGCGGCCGCGGGGTAACGCTTGCGCAATGCCGTGTACACCGGCTCCAGGGAGAAACCAGCGGTCACTGCGACCTCCGCTTCTGCTGGTTTGGTCTTGTTTTTCACGGTCTTGGCTGCGGTTTTTTGCGGTTTCATGGCAGAGCGATGCGCTTGCTCAGTTGGGAAAATGAAATTGTAGCCCTACCGCATGAAAAGGCCTTGCTGCAGGACGGAATAAGTAGATTCGGGTTTGCTGCGGTTTAGACGCCTATTCAGTTCGCACCGGTATGGTGCTGGCGCCCGCTTCAGCACTGCCGACAGGATCGGCAAAGCGTGTTACCGGAAGACACACGCGGCGACCCGGATTCGATTCCACAATCCTGAACTGGACGGTATAGTCCACCGCGTGAACCCGGCCTACCTCCCCGTTGCCTTCGACGCACGCGATGAGCGCGTGTTCGATGCCGTGCGCGAGCTGCTGGCCCAACAGGGCATGCAGATGAGCATGGACGCGGTGGCCCAGCACGCCGGCTGCTCCAAGCAGACCCTGTACTCGCGCTATGGCAGCAAGCAGGAACTGCTGCGGCGGGTGATGCAGCGCCATGTAGGCCACGCCACCGGCGCCATGGTTCGTGCACTCCGCAGTGACGACCTGCGTGCCAGCCTGCTCCAGTTCGCCATCGACTTCCTGGAGCATTTCAACCAACCGCACGTGGGCCAGGCCTGTCGGCTGATCGCCGCCGATGCGTCCCAGTTTCCCGAAGAGGCGCGTACGCTGTACCGGCATGGCGCCGGCGCGCTGACGCTTCATCTTGCTGAATGGATTGAAACCGTTTGCATGCAAGGCCAGCTCCGGCATGACGACCCGCACTTCATGGCCGAACTGCTGCTGAGCATGATCGCCGGTCAGGATTTCGACAAACAGCGCTTCCACACCCCCCATCGTGATGACGCGCTGCTGCGTCGGCGCTGGGCAGAGTTCTCCGTCGACAGCTTCCTGCGCGCGTTCGCGCCACAGCCGTCGGCGGCCCCGTCTACAAACCAACCCCGGAGTTCCTCCTGATGATCGCCCCACTCCGCACCCTTGCCTTGACGTGCGCCGTTGCTGTCGCTCTGGCTGCCTGCAAGAAGCCGGAACAGCAGACGCCCCCGCCGCCGGAGGTGGGCGTGATCGACGCCAAGCCGCAGACCCTGCCGCTGCAGCGTGAGCTGGTCGGCCGCCTGTCGCCGTTCCGCAGCGCCGACGTGCGCGCGCGCGTGCCGGGCGTGCTGCTCAAGCGCGTCTACCAGGAGGGCTCACAGGTCAAGCAGGGCCAGCCCCTGTTCCTGATCGACCCGGCGCCGCTGCGTGCCTCGCTCAATGCCTCCGAGGCCCAGCTGGCCTCGGCCCGCGCAACCTACGCCAACGCCAAGGTCGCCGCCGACCGCGCGCGTTCGCTGGCCCCGCAGCAGTTCGTCTCCAAGTCCGACCTGGACAACGCCGAATCGGCCGAGCGCACCGCGCTGGCTGCGGTCAAGCAGGCCGAAGCGGCAGTGACCTCCTCGCGCATCAACCTGGGCTACACCGAAGTGACGGCGCCGATCAGCGGCGTGGCCAACAAGCAGCAGGTTACCGAGGGTGCGCTGGTCGGCCAGGGCGATGTGACCCTGCTGACCACCGTCGACCAGCTCGACCCGCTGTACGTCAACTTCTCGCTGAGCGTGGATGAGCTGACCCAGCTGCGCGCCCAGCAGGCCAAGGGTGCGCTGGCCCTGTCCGGCGATGGCAAGGCCACGGTCAACGTCAAGCTGGCCGACGGCAGCACCTACAGTGAGCCGGGCACGCTGGACTTCTCCTCCACCACGGTCGACCCGGCCACCGGCGCGGTGTCGCTGCGTGCGCTGCTGCCGAACCCGCAGCAGATCCTGCTGCCGGGCGCCTTCGTCAGCTTCCAGGCCAACCTGGGCGAGCGCAACAACGCCTACCTGGTGCCGCAGCAGGCCCTGCTGCGCGATACCACCGGCGGTTACGTGATGGTGGTCGGTGCAGACGGCAAGGTCGTGCGCAAGAACGTCAAGACCGATGGCGCACAGAACGGCAACTGGCTGGTCAGCGACGGCCTGGCCGCCGGTGACAAGGTGATCGTGGCCGGCGTGCAGAAGGTCAAGGAAGGCGCACCGGCGGTGGCCAAGCCGTGGACCCCGGGGCAGGACGCCAACGGCAAGCCTGCCGCAGGCGGCGCCGCTCCTGCGGGCGCGGCACCGGCCGCAGGCAAGGCACCGGCCGACGCGGCCAAGCCCGAGCAGGCCGATGCGGCCAAGCCGGCCGCCACCGATTCGAACAAGCAGTAACGGGAACCTTCCGTCATGCCTAAATTTTTCATCGAACATCCAGTCTTCGCCTGGGTGGTTGCGATCCTGATCTCGCTCAGCGGCGTGATCGCGATCCTCAACCTGGGCGTGGAGTCCTATCCCAACATCGCCCCGCCGCAGGTCACCGTCTCGGCGACCTACCCGGGCGCCAGCGCGGATACCACCGAAAAATCGGTCACCCAGGTGATCGAGCAGCAGCTGACCGGTATCGATCACCTGTTGTACTTCAGCTCTTCGTCCGCCTCCAACGGCCGCGCGCAGATCACCCTGACCTTCGAAACCGGTACCGATCCGGACATCGCGCAGGTGCAGGTGCAGAACAAGGTGTCGCTGGCCACGCCACGGCTGCCTTCGGAAGTGACCCAGCAGGGCGTGGTGGTGGCCAAGGCCAACGCCGGCTTCCTGATGGTGATCGCGCTGCAGTCCGACACGCCGGCCATCAACCGTGATGCCCTGAACGACATCGTCGGTTCACGCGTGCTCGATCAGGTCTCGCGCATCCCCGGCGTCGGCAGCACCCAGCAGTTCGGTTCCGAATACGCCATGAACATCTGGCTGAACCCGGAAAAGATGCAGGGTTATGGCCTGTCGGCCAGCCAGGTGCTGGCCGCGGTTCGTGCGCAGAACGTGCAGTTCGCCGCCGGTGCGCTGGGTTCGGACCCGTCGCCGGAAGGCCAGCACTTCACCGCCACGGTCTCGGCCGAAGGCCGCTTCAGCTCGCCGCAGGAATTCGAGAACATCATCCTGCGCGCCAACGCTGACGGCTCGCGCGTGCTGCTGAAGGACATCGCCCGCGTTGCATTCGGTGCCAACAACTACGGCTTCGACACCCAGTACAACGGCAAGCCGACCGGCGCCTTCGCCATCCAGCTGCTGCCGGGCGCCAACGCCTTGAACGTGGCCGATGCGGTGCGCGGCAAGATGGACGAGCTGCAGCCCAGCTTCCCGTCCG
Organism: Stenotrophomonas sp. GD03654; assembly: GCF_029845105.1. Classification (NCBI taxonomy): domain Bacteria; kingdom Pseudomonadati; phylum Pseudomonadota; class Gammaproteobacteria; order Lysobacterales; family Lysobacteraceae; genus Stenotrophomonas; species Stenotrophomonas sp. GD03654. The sequence continues at coordinate 36,807 of NZ_JAOCLC010000030.1, forward strand.
GCGTGACCTGGTTCTCGCCGTACGACAGCACCACCTTCGTCAAGATCTCGATCCAGGAAGTGGTCAAGACACTGTTTGAAGCAGTGTTCCTGGTGTTCCTGGTGATGCTGATCTTCCTGCAGAACTTCCGCGCCACCCTCATCCCGACCCTGGTCATCCCGGTGGCCCTGCTCGGCACCTTCCTGGGCATGTGGATGATCGGCTTCACGATCAACCAGCTGACCCTGTTCGCGATGGTGCTGGCGATCGGCATCGTGGTCGATGATGCGATCGTGGTGATCGAGAACGTCGAACGCATCATGACCGAGGAAGGCCTGGCGCCGAAGCCGGCCACGCAGAAGGCGATGACCCAGATCACCGGCGCGGTGGTGGCGATCACCGTCGTGCTGGCGGCGGTGTTCATCCCGTCCGCCCTGCAGGGCGGCGCCGCCGGTGAGATCTACAAGCAGTTCGCCCTGACCATCGCCATCTCGATGGCGTTCTCGGCGTTCCTGGCGCTGGGCTTCACCCCGGCGCTGTGCGCGACCTTCCTCAAGCCGACGCACAACGACAACCCGAACATCGTCTACCGCACCTTCAACAAGTACTACGACAAGATCAGCCACACCTATGTGGGCCATATCACCTCGGCGGTGCGCCATGCGCCGCGCTGGATGATCCTGTTCGTGGTGCTGACCGCACTGTGCGGCTTCCTGTTCACCCGCATGCCGGGCAGCTTCCTGCCGGAAGAAGACCAGGGCTATGCGCTGGCGATCGTGCAGCTGCCGCCGGGATCGACCAAGGGCCAGACCAACGAAGTGTTCGGCCAGATGCGCGGCATCCTGGAAAAGCAGGATGGCTATGAGGGCATGCTGCAGGTGGCCGGCTTCAGCTTCGTCGGTTCCGGCGAGAACGTCGGCATGGGCTTCATCCGCTTGAAGCCGTGGGAGGAACGCAAGTTCACCGCGCCCGAGTTCATCCAGAACATGAACGGCGCGTTCTATGGCATCAAGGAAGCGCAGATCTTCGTGGTCAACCTGCCCACCGTGCAGGGCCTTGGCCAGTTCGGCGGCTTCGACATGTGGCTGCAGGACCGTAGCGGTGCCGGTTACGAGCAGCTGACCCAGGCCCGCAACATCCTGCTGGGCCAGGCCGCACAGAAGCCGGACCACCTGGTTGGCGTGCGCCCGAACGGCCTGGAAAATGCCCCGCAGCTGCAACTGCATGTGGACCGCGTGCAGGCGCAGTCGATGGGCATGTCGGTGTCGGACGTGTACAGCACCATCCAGCTGATGCTGGCCCCGGTGTACGTCAACGATTTCTTCTACGAAGGCCGCATCAAGCGCGTGACCATGCAGGCCGATGGTCCGTACCGCACCGGCCAGGAATCGCTGAAGAGCTTCTACAGCCCGTCCAGCCTGACCAAGAACGCCGATGGCACCAATTCGATGATCCCGCTGAACACGGTGGTCAAGTCCGAATGGGTGTCGGCACCGCCGTCGCTGAGCCGCTACAACGGCTACTCGGCGATCAACATCGTCGGCTCGCAGGCCCCGGGTACCAGCTCGGGCGAGGCGATGCAGACCATGGAGAGCATCGTCAACGACGACCTGCCGGCCGGCTTCGGCTACGACTGGTCAGGCATGTCCTACCAGGAAATCCTGGCCGGCAACGCCGCGACGCTGCTGCTGGTGCTGTCCATCGTGGTGGTGTTCCTGTGCCTGGCCGCCCTGTATGAGAGCTGGTCGATCCCGGTCGCGGTGCTGTTGGTGGTACCACTGGGTGTGCTCGGCGCCCTCGGCCTTTCGATGCTGCGCGGCCTGCCCAACGATCTGTTCTTCAAGATCGGTCTGATCACCGTGATCGGCCTGGCGGCGAAGAACGCGATCCTGATCGTGGAGTTCGCGGTGGAGCAGCGCGCAGCAGGCAAGAACCTGCGCGACGCCACCATCGAGGCGGCTCGCCTGCGTTTCCGCCCGATCCTGATGACGTCGTTCGCGTTCATCATGGGCGTGATCCCGATGGCGATCTCCACCGGTGCCGGCGCCAATTCCCGCCACGCCATCGGTACCGGCGTGATCGGCGGCATGCTGTTCGCGACCCTGCTCGGCCTGCTGATGATCCCGGTGTTCTTCGTGGTCGTGCGCCGCATGCTGGGCGACAAGCTGGATGAACCGTCGAAGGAGTTCATGGAACGCCAGCGCGACGCAGATACTGCACACCGTCCGGATCGTTGATCCAGCGGTGAGTTGAAACGAGAAAGGCCCCGGAGCGATCCGGGGCCTTTTTTGCAGGTTTCTGTAGAGCCGAGCCCATGCTCGGCTGCTTTTGCCCGAGCCGAGCATGGGCTCGGCTCTACAGAAAGCGCAGGCCACGGCGCATCCACGCATGGCGTGGATCTACTGGCCGCGAAAGCCGAGCATGAGCTCGGCTCTACGGCAAGCTCCAACCCCTCAGCGCAACAGCGCGACCGCCACGCACACCACTACGAGTGCCAGCGCAGCCCATTGCATCGGCACAAAGAAGAAATGATGGGGTGCGGCCTCGCCCTTCTGCCGGGGCGCACGGTTGAACCACAGGCCCAGCATTACGTTTACCGCCGCGCCAATGCCTGCACCCAACAGAACCTGCGTCAGCGGAGTGTTGCCCCTGGAGCCTTCATGCGGGAAGAAGTACGCCAGCAGCAGGATGGCTGCAATCGGCGTCACCAGCGTCATGAATCCCCAACCACGATAGATCATCATTGCAGACCGCGTAATAAACGGCCTGTATTGGAACAGATCGGGTATCGCCCGGCCAAGAAGACCGTGTAGATCCACGCATGGCGTGGATCTACCGGCCGCGCCGCCGTTGCAGCGGCGCGGCTGGTCGAACTCAACGCAGCCCGGTCTCGTTGCGGGCGATCACCAGGCGCTGGATTTCCGACGTGCCTTCGTAGATCTCGGTGATCTTGGCATCACGGAAGTAGCGCTCCAGCGGCATTTCCTTGGAGTACCCCATGCCACCGTGGATCTGCACGGCCTGGTGGGTGATCCACATCGCCGCTTCCGAAGCGGTCAGCTTGGCAACGGCCGCTTCCGTGCTGAAGCGCTTGCCCTGGCCCTTCACCCACGCCGCGCGCAGGGTCAGCAGCAGTGCTGCGTCCAGCTTGCACTTCATGTCGGCAATCTTGGCCTGGGTCATCTGGAAGGTGCCGATGGCCGCGCCGAACGCCTTGCGCTCCTTCACGTATTCCAGGGTCGCTTCATAGGCAGCACGGGCGATGCCGATGGCCTGCGAAGCGATGCCGATGCGGCCGGCATCGAGCACGCTCATGGCGATCTTGAAGCCCTCGCCTTCCTGGCCCAGCACGTCTTCGGCCTGCGCCACGTAATCGTTGAACTCGATCTCGCAGGTGGCCGAGGCACGGATGCCCAGCTTCGGTTCGGTCTTGCCGCGACCGAAGCCCGCCTTGTCGGTATCGATGAGGAAGGCGGTGATGCCGCGCGCGCCCTTGTCCGGCTCGCTCATCGCGAACAGCACGATGTACTTGGCCACCGGGCCGGAGGTGATCCAGCTCTTCTTGCCGTTGATGACGAAGGTGCCGTCGGCCTGCTTCACCGCGCGGCAGCGCATGGCCGTGGCGTCCGAACCGGACTGCGGCTCGGTCAGCGCAAACGCGCCGATGGCCTCGCCCTCGGCGATGGCACGCACGTACTTCTGCTTCTGTTCCTCGGTACCGTGGGTGAGGATGCCATTGCAGAACAGCGAGTTGTTGACCGACATGATGGTCGAGTGGGCAGCGTCGGCGGCAGCGACCTCCACCATCGCCAGCACGTACGCAACCGGGTCCATGCCCGCGCCACCGTATTCGGTCGGCACTTCGATGCCCATCAGGCCGTTCTCGCCCAGCAGGCGGATGTTGTCCAGCGGGAACTCGCCGGTGCGGTCATGGTGCTCCGCGCTCGGGGCGATCTTTTCCTGCGCGATGCGCCGCGCAACGTCCTGCAACATCAACTGCTCTTCAGTAAAGCTGAAATCCACAACACCCTCCCGGGTACATGATGTTATGGGCCGCGCACGGCGCGCCCAGGTGCCCCGATTGTACCGGGGCCCGGGGAATTCCGTACGCCAGCGACTTGACCGCGGCAGGCGCTCTCGGCGAATATATCTCTATATCGCGATAGGTAGATATTTATGGATCTTGAAGACTGGTCGACACGCCTGAAGGTGTTCGCCGATGCGACCCGCGTGCGCCTGCTGGCGCTGCTGGAGCAGGAGGAACTGACCGTGGCCGAACTGTCAGCGATCACCCGCCTGGCACAGCCGCGCGTCTCCACCCACCTGGCGCGCCTGAAGGAAGCCGGCCTGGTTCGCGACCGCCGTGCCGGCGTGTCAGCCTATTACCGCTTCGACGAGGCCCAGCTGGACCCGGCGCAGCGTGCATTGTGGCATGCCCTGAGCAACGGAAGCGACGACCCGCTGCTGCGGCAGGACGCCGAACGTGTTGCCGCCGTGCTGGCCCACCGCGCCTCCGACCAGAACTGGGCCGACAGCGTGGCCGGCGACATGGAGCGCCACTACTCCCCTGGCCGTACCTGGGAAGCGCTGGCGCGTACCGCGCTGCCGCTGCTGGAAACCGGCGACGTGCTGGACATCGCCTCCGGCGACGGCGTGCTGGCCGAACTCGTCGCCCCGCATGCCAAGCGCTACATCTGCATCGATACCAGCGCGCGCGTGGTTGCCGCCGCCAGCGAGCGCCTGCGCCGCCTGCCCAATGTGGAAGTGCGCGAGGGCGACATGCATGCGCTGCCGTTCAAGGACGGCAGCTTCGACCTGGTGGTGCTGATGCACGCGCTGACCTACGCCAGCAAGCCGGCGCAGGCGGTAACCGAAGCCGCGCGCGTGCTGCGCCCGGGCGGGCGCCTGCTGCTGTGCAGCCTGGCCCGCCATGAGCACAAGGCGGCAGTGGAGGCCTACGGCCACGTCAACCTCGGCTTCAGCGACAAGGAGCTGCGCAAGTTCGTCGACAAGGCCGGCCTGCAGGTATCAAGTCTGGAGACGGTTACCCGCGAGAAGCGCCCGCCGCACTTTGAAGTGATTTCGCTGATCGCCAACAAGCCCTGAGCCCGAGAACGCCATGTCCGCCCTGCCCTGGTTGCATCCTGATCGTGTCAATGCCCTGCTCGACGCCCTGCGCCAGCGGATCCTGATCATCGACGGCGCGATGGGGACGATGATCCAGCGCCATGGGCTGCAGGAAGACGATTACCGAGGCGAGCGCTTCGCCGATGGTTACGACCACGCCCATGGCCCCGGCTGCGACCACGGCACACCGGAAGGTCACGATCTCAAAGGCAACAACGATCTGCTGCTGTTGACCCGGCCGCAGGTCATTGCCGACATCCATACCGCCTATCTCGAAGCCGGTGCGGATCTGGTCGAGACCAACACCTTCAACGCCACCTCGGTCAGTCAGGCCGACTACCACCTCGAACACCTGGTCTATGAACTGAACAAGGCGGGCGCTGCGGTAGCTCGTGCCTGCTGCGATGCCGCCACTGCGAGCACGCCGGACAAACCGCGCTTCGTCATCGGCGTGCTTGGCCCGACCAGCCGTACGGCCTCGATCAGCCCCGACGTCAATGACCCCGGCTTCCGCAACACCAGCTTCGACGAACTGCGCGACACCTACCGCGAAGCCATCGACGGCCTGATCGACGGCGGTACCGACACGATCATGGTCGAGACCATCTTCGACACGCTCAATGCCAAGGCCGCGCTGTATGCCATTGAAGAAGCCTTCGACGCACGCGGTGCGCGGCTGCCGATCATGATTTCCGGCACCATCACCGATGCCTCCGGTCGCACCCTGTCCGGCCAGACCGCCGAGGCCTTCCATGCGTCACTGGCACATGCGCGCCCGTTGTCCATCGGGCTGAACTGCGCATTGGGCGCGGAAGCGATGCGGCCGCACGTGGAAACCCTGTCGCAGGTGTCGGACTGTCATGTCAGCGCGCATCCAAACGCGGGCCTGCCCAATGCCTTTGGCGAGTACGACGAAACGCCCGAAGAAATGGCCACCACCCTGCGAGGTTTTGCCGAGGATGGCCTGTTGAACCTGGTCGGCGGCTGCTGCGGCTCCACGCCCGACCATATCCGCGCGATCGCCCAGGCCGTGGCCGGGCTGCCGCCGCGCGCCCTGCCCGGTTCCCAGGAGCAGCAGGCCGCATGAGCACCTCGCCCTACACCCGCCTGTCCGGCCTGGAGCCGCTGGTCATCACCCCGGACCTGTTGTTCATCAACGTCGGCGAACGCACCAACGTCACCGGCAGCGCGCAGTTCCGCAAACTGATCAAGGAAGGCCGCTACGAAGAAGCGGTGGACGTGGCCCGCCAGCAGGTCGCCAGCGGTGCGCAGATCCTCGACGTCAACATGGACGAGGGCCTGATCGATTCGGAAGCGGCGATGACCCGCTACCTCAACCTGATCATGTCCGAACCGGACATCGCCCGCATCCCTGTGATGGTCGACTCCTCGAAGTGGAGCGTGATCGAGGCCGGCCTGAAGTGCCTGCAGGGCAAGAGCGTGGTCAACTCGATCTCGCTGAAGGAAGGCGAGGCGCTGTTCCGCGAACACGCGCGCAAGGTGCTGCGCTATGGCGCCGCCGCGGTGGTCATGGCCTTCGATGAAGCCGGGCAGGCCGATACCTGCGCGCGCAAGGTCGAGATCTGCACCCGCGCCTACCGCATCCTTGTCGACGAGATCGGTTTCCCGCCGCAGGACATCATCTTCGACCCGAACATCTTCGCCGTCGCGACCGGTATCGAAGAGCACGACAACTATGCAGTGGATTTCATCGAAGCCACCCGCATCATCAAGCAGACGCTGCCGCACTGCCATGTCTCCGGTGGCGTCTCCAACGTCTCGTTCTCGTTCCGTGGCAACGAAACGGTGCGCCAGGCCATCCACTCGGTGTTCCTGTACCACGCCATCGCCGCCGGCATGGACATGGGTATCGTCAACGCCGGCGCGATGCCGATCTACGACGAACTGGAACCGGAACTGCGGGAGCGCGTGGAGGATGTGATCCTCAACCGACGCAGCGATGCCACCGAGCGCCTGCTGGAAATCGCCGAGCGTTACAAGGGCAGGAAAGGCGCGGCGAAGACCGAAGACCTGGCCTGGCGCGAGAAGCCGGTGGCGCAGCGCTTGGCGCATGCGCTGGTGCACGGCCTGGATGCCTTCGTGGAAGAAGACACCGAACTGGCCCGGCAGGCCTCCAGCCGCCCGCTGGACGTGATCGAAGGCCCGTTGATGGATGGCATGAACGTGGTCGGCGACCTGTTCGGCGCCGGCAAGATGTTCCTGCCACAGGTGGTCAAGTCCGCGCGGGTGATGAAGAAGGCCGTGGCCTACCTCCTCCCATACATCGAGGCGGAGAAGGCGCGCAGCGGCGACACCGCCAAGAGCAACGGCAAGATCATCATGGCCACGGTGAAGGGCGATGTGCATGACATCGGCAAGAACATCGTCGGCGTGGTCCTGGCCTGCAACAACTTCGAGGTCGTCGATCTTGGCGTGATGGTGCCGGCACAGAAAATCCTCGATGCCGCCCGCGAACACAACGCCGACCTGATCGGCCTGTCTGGACTGATCACTCCATCGCTGGAGGAGATGAGCCACGTCGCCCGCGAGATGCAGCGCCAGGGCTTCGAGCTGCCGCTGCTGATCGGTGGCGCCACTACCTCGCGTGCGCATACCGCGCTGAAGATCGACCCGCATTACAAGGCGCCCACGGTGTGGGTGAAGGATGCCTCGCGCGCGGTCGGAGTGGCCCAGTCGCTGATCTCGCGTGACCTGCGCGATGCCTTCGTGGCCGCCAACGAGGCCGACTATGCCGAGATCCGCGCCCGCCACCGAAACCGTGGCGACGCCAAGCGCCTGGTCACGCTGGAACATGCACGCGGGCAGAAATTCCAGGGAGGATGGGACAGCTACACGCCGCCGGCACCGAACCAGCCCGGCCTGCACGTATTCGACGACTACCCGCTGGCCGAACTGGTCGACTACATCGACTGGACGCCCTTCTTCCAGGCCTGGGAACTGGCCGGCAAGTTTCCGGCCATCCTCACCGACGAGATCGTCGGCACCCAGGCCAGCGACCTGTACAAAGATGCCCGCGCGATGCTCGAGCGCATCGTCGGCGAGAAATGGCTGACCGCCAAGGCCGTGTTCGGCCTGTGGCCGGCCAACAGCGTCGGCGACGACGTGCGCGTGCAGCATCCGCAGGGCGAGACCACCCTGCACTTCCTGCGCCAGCAGGTGGACAAGCCGGCCGAGCGCCCGGATTTCTGCCTGGCCGATTTCATCGCGCCGGCCGACACCGGCAAGCAGGACTGGATCGGCGCCTTTGCCGTCACTGCCGGTATCGGCATCGACGCGCATGTGGCGCGCTTCGAAGCCGACCACGACGACTACAACGCGATCCTGCTGAAGGCACTGGCCGACCGCTTCGCCGAAGCGCTGGCCGAACGCCTGCACCAGCGCGTGCGGACCGACTTCTGGGGCCATGAGCAGGCCGAGACGCTGGACAACGAAGCCCTGATCGACGAGCAGTACCGCGGCATCCGTCCGGCCCCCGGTTACCCGGCCTGTCCGGAGCACAGCGAGAAGCGCCGGCTGTTCGACCTGCTGCAGGCCGAAGCCAACGCCGGCATGGAGCTGACCGAGAGTTTCGCGATGCTGCCCACGGCCGCGGTGTCGGGCTACTACTTCAGCCATCCGCAGAGCCAGTACTTCGTGGTGGGACGACTCAGCCGCGAACAGGTCAGCGACTACGCCCGCCGCAAAGGCGTGGACCGCGCCCAGGCCGAGCGCTGGCTGGCCTCCAACCTGGACTACGATCCCGAATGACACAGAAAGGGGACGGAGGGGATCAAGTCGTTTTGGGCACAAACGACTTGATCCCCTCCGTCCCCTTTTTGCTTCATCATTCCGCGATGACCGTTCCCGTTGCCCGTCTTTCCAGCTTCTATCTGTTCTATTACGCGGCGCTGGGCGCGTTCACTCCGTACTGGAGCCTGTTTTTGACCGCGCGCGGCATGAGCGTGACCGCCATCAGCGTGATGATGGGTCTTTGGTATGCCACCCGCGTGATCGCGCCCAGCACCTGGACCTCACTGGCGGCGGCCTCGCCACGACCGATCCGCCTGCTGCGCATCGGTTGCGTCCTGACCCTGGTCAGCTTCGCAGCGTTCCTGCTTCCCTTGCCGCAGCCGTGGATGTATCCGGCGATGGTGGTGTTCTGCTTCTTCTACAACGCGGTGATGCCGCAGTTCGAGTCGATCACTCTCACCCACCTGGGCAGCGACAGCCATCGCTACGGATTGATCCGGGTCTGGGGCTCGCTCGGATTCATCGCCGTCGTGACCCTGTTCGGGTGGCTGATCGAGGGCGACGGCACCACCAGCCACGCCGGGCTGCTGCCGTGGATGATGCTGCCGCTGTTCGCCCTGATGGTGGTGTCCGCCTTCAGCAACCACTACGCACGCGGCGTCGGCAAGGCTGAAGGCGATGCCAGCGGATTCTGGCAGATCGTGCGGCGGCCACCGGTGCTGGCGTTCTTCCTTGCCGCCTTCATGGAACAGCTCTCGTTCGGGCCGTACTACACGTTCTTCTCGGTCTACATGGACCACCATGGCTACCGCACGTCCACGCTCGGCCTGCTGTGGACCATCGGCGTGGTGTTCGAGGTCGGCGTGTTCTTCACCATCGGCCGCTTCTTCCGCCGCTACGACGCCAGCTGGATGCTGTTGATCGCACTGGTGAGCTCCTGCCTGCGCTGGGCCGTCACCGCCCTGTTCCCGCAGAACCTGCCAGTGATGCTGGTCGCGCAGAGCGCGCATGCGCTGGGATTCGCCGCCTTCTTCGCAGCGGCAATGCAGATGCTGGCGACCTACTTCCCGGGCCGCCTCAATGGCCATGGGCAAGGCCTGCTGTACGGCTTCTCGTCCGGTGTCGGCGGCGTGCTGGGCGCGCTCATTGCCGGCCAGCTGTGGAAGATCGATGACGGCCGAACGGCCTTCCTTGCCGGCAGCGGCTTCGCGTTGGTCGGCGCCGTGCTGTGCTTCTTCGCGCTGAGCCTGCCGCTGATCCGCGCACGCCGCAGCAGCATGCATGCCCCGTAACGAAAACGCCGGGCAGTGCCCGGCGTTTCGATCATCCTGCTGGCCTGATTACCAGACCAGGTCGTCCGGCACCTGGTACTGCGGGTCGGCGTAGGGATCTTCCTCGGCCGGCGCATTCGGATCGACCTTCAGCGCCACCGATGCGGCGAACACCGCCTCGGACTGTGCCAGCACCTCGGCAGTCACCAGCAGGTAACGGCCATTGAGCTGGACCACGCCCAGCTCACCGGCATTGAGCGCGGTCAGCTGTTCGGCCGTCACGTAGATGCGCTTGATCTTGCCGCCATACGGGAAGTGGCGGGCAATGTCCGCCGCTTCGGCATTGAGGCTCTTGTCCTTCAGCAGTTCTTCCAGCTTGGCCTTCGCCTCGCGACGCACGCGCGCCTCTTCCTGCTTCAGGCGCTCGGTCTCGATGCGCTCCTCCTTCTCCCGCTGCGCACGGATGGCATAGGCCTTGGCCAGATCCATCTCTTCGGCGCTGCGCGGCTTGCGCGGGCCCTGCTGGCCCTGGCCACGCTGGCCACCGGGCTTGCCCGGACCACCATGGCCCTGCCCACGGCGCTCGCCGGGCTTGTGCTCGCCCTTGCCTGCGCCCTGCGGCTTTCCATTGCCATTGCCACCCTTGCCCTGCGGGCGGCCGTCACGGCGGGGGCCATCATTCTTGCGCTCGGGCTTGGGCGCCGGCTTGAAGCCCAGGCCCATCAGCTGGTCGCGGAGGGTATCGCTCATAGGATTCGGATCAGTAGTGCGGCGGCGGCGGTTCGCTCGCCGGATCGGAAGAATTCAGTGCGTTGCGGACCTTGCCCAGGTCTTCAAGCAGCACGCGCAGCACGTCGGCGTTGCGCATGCCCTGCATGCGGGCGTCGGCCAACGCATCGCTCAGCTCGGCCAGCGCCTGCTCCTGGAAGGACACGCGCATTTCCAGCTCGACCAGGCGCGCTTCCAGCGCCTGCTCGCGTTCGGACGGTAGATCAGACATGCAGCGAGCGCCCCCGGCCGATGCCGTAGTAGGCCAGGCCTGCGGCTTCCACTTCCGCCGGCTCGTACAGGTTGCGCCCGTCGAACACCGCCGCATCCTTCAGCTGCTCGCGCAGCTTCTGGAAATCGGGGCTGCGGAACTGCTTCCACTCGGTAACCACCACCAGCGCGTCGGCGCCCTGCAGTGCTTCATCGGCACTGTTGCAGAACACCAGGTCATCGCGCTCACCGAAGATGCGCTGCGATTCGTGCATCGCTTCCGGATCGTAGGCACGCACCGTCGCACCAGCTTCCCACAGCTGCGCCAGCAGGCGGCGGCTGGAGGCCTCGCGCATGTCGTCGGTGTTCGGCTTGAACGCCAGGCCCCACACGGCAAAGGTCTTGCCGCGCACGCCTTCGTCTTCGCCCTTGTCGTAATGGCGCTGGATGAGGGCGAACAGATGGCCCTTCTGCGCGTCATTGACCGCTTCCACCGCGTTCAGCAGCTTCGGCTCGAGGCCATACTGCTGGGCGGTGCGGGCCAGCGCCTGCACGTCCTTGGGGAAGCACGAGCCGCCGTAGCCGGCGCCCGGATAGATGAAGTGCCAGCCGATGCGCGGGTCCGAACCGATGCCCTGGCGGACCTGCTCGACGTCGGCACCGACGCGTTCGGCAATGTTGGCGATTTCATTCATGAACGAAATCTTGGTCGCCAGCATCGCATTGGCCGCGTACTTGGTCAGCTCCGCCGAACGCACGTCCATTTCCACCACACGGTCATGGTTGCGGTTGAACGGCGCATACAGGCGGCGCATCACCGCCACCGACTCTTCATTGGCCGCACCGATGATGATGCGGTCCGGCCGCATGCAGTCCGCAACCGCATCGCCTTCCTTCAGGAATTCCGGGTTGGACACCACGTCAAACGCGATGTCCGCGCCACGCGTGGCCAGCTCTTCGGCAATGGCGGCACGCACCTTGTCCGCGGTGCCGACCGGCACCGTCGACTTGTTCACCACCACGGTCGGCACGCTCATGTGCCGACCGATGGTACGGGCAACGGCAAGCACGTATTGAAGATCGGCACTGCCATCCTCGTCCGGCGGCGTGCCGACGGCGATGAACACCACCTGGCCATGATCGATGGCGGCCGCGGCATCGGTGGTGAACGCCAGCCGCGTTGCGGCATGGTTGGCCTTCACCATCGGCTCCAGGCCGGGTTCATAGATCGGGATGATGCCCTGGTTGAGGCCATCCACCTTGGCCTGGTCGATATCGACACAGACCACCTGATGACCAACATCGGCCAGGCAGGTACCGGTCACCAGTCCAACGTAACCGGTACCAAAAATCGCAACGCGCATATCCGTATTCGCTCCTGGATGACTTACGGCAGAACGCCCAGCAGCTCGACGTCGAACGTCAGGGTCGCATTCGGGCCGATCGGGCCACCCGGGGTGCCGTTTTCGCCATAGGCCAGGTTGCCGGGGATCCAGAAGCGGTACTTCGAACCGACCGGCATCAGCGCGACGCCTTCGGTCCAGCCCTTGATCACCTGGTCCAGACCGAACTCGGCCGGCTGACGACCATAGGAGCTGTCGAAGACGGTGCCGTTGAGCAGCTTGCCTTCGTAGTTCACGCGCACCTTGCTGCTCGGCAGCGGACGCTCGCCGCTGCCCGGGCGGATGACCTGGTACTGCAGGCCCGACGCGGTGGTCACCACGCCCGGCTGGGTCTTGTTCTTGGCCATGAACGCATTGCCTTCCTCACGGTTGGTCTGCGCCGCGGCGGCAGCCTTGGCCTGCATTTCGGCCTGCTTGCTGCCCATGAAGGCCTGAATGGTGGCGGTCGCGTCAGCTTCCGTCATCTTCGGCTGGCCCTTGCTCAGGCCGGTGCTGATCGCGTCAAACAGCGAGGCGACGTCGATGTCGTCCTTCAACTGCGCCAGCGACGGACCCACCGAGTACGAACCAATCATCTGCGACACCTTGACGCGGTCGACCTTCGCCGGCTGCGAGCCCGGTGCCACGCCCGGCACCTGCTGGCCGCTGCGGGCCATCACGACCTGGCGCAGCGCGGCATCGGTGGCCTTGGCCTGTTCCTGGGTGATCTGCGGCTGCAGGCCTTCGAACGAGCGCTCGACGGCGGTGCGCAGGGCGGCAACGTCGATCTCATCGGCGATCGGGGTGAACGACTTGGCCACGTCCAGGCCGATGGCGTAGCCGAGCTTCTGCTTGGGGGAATTCAAGGTTGCGGTCTCCTTGGCGGCTGCGGGGGCAGCCGGTTGTTGCGACAGAGCGACACCCGAAGTGCCCATCGCCAGAATCAGAACCGACGCCGCGGCGCCGCGCATTCCCATCTTCATTCGCTGCATTCCTGGAAGTGTCTGGGCGCCGACGTCGGCGCGAAAAGGAACATTGTCGCACGCATGCCGTCGATGTCGAGGCATGCGTGCCGGATATCAATGCGTGGCCGCTGCGGCCAGCGCCTTGTCGATAGCCGCGGTCAGCTGCGGATCGTCCGGCGTCACCTTGCTGGCGAACTGGGCGATGACCTTGCCATCGCGGCCGACCAGGTACTTGTGGAAGTTCCAGCCCGGCGCCACGCCGGTGGCCGCGGTCAGGCGCTGGTACAGCGGCGTAGCCTCCGCGCCGATCACATGCACCTTCTCGAACATCGGGAACTTGACGCCGTAGGTCAGGGTGCAGAAGTCCTGGATCTGCTTCTCATCACCCGGTTCCTGGCCCTTGAAGTCGTTGGACGGGAAGCCCAGCACCGCGAAACCCCGGCCGGCATAGCGCTTCTGCAGCGCCTCCAGCCCCTCGTACTGCGGGGTGTAGCCGCATTTGCTGGCGGTGTTGACCACCAGCAGCACCTGACCGTGGTAGCGCTGCTGCAGGTTGACCTGCTGCTTGCTGGCCAGCGGCCGGTAGTCCAGGTCGAGCAGATCGGCGGCCAGCGCACTGGTGGAACCGGCGATGCCGGCCACCAACAAGGCCAGCAGGGACAGACCGCGCAGGCGGCGCGGGGAAACGGTCGACAGGGGCATCAGGAGTGGTCCGCGGTAGCCATTCACAAGGCCCGGCCACTGCCGGCCGGGAATCGGCCGAACTATAGCACCGGGCTCCGGCGCCCCTGATGGCATCGGCCCAGCAGGGCTTTGCGCGGCGTGGCGGATGCGCTGCACGGGCGCGATCGGCGGTGCCGGGATGACATAGCATGGACATCACTGAATGGAAGGTGGGTGCGGATTGCCCGCTGCGACAGCTTTATTTCTCTTTTAAATCAATTGAATAAAGGGATATTTCAGCAATCTGACCGCCCCCTGCCATCAGTTGGGGACGGCAGGGGTTGCACGTAGGCGTGCCGGTGTTATAGTTGCATACAACACCAGTCACCTGAGACAGGGGGAAGCCATGAACGTCCGGATCCGTCGCAACCTCACCGCACCCGCGGCCGCTGCTGTTTCGACCCTGATCGTGCTGGCCTGGTTGGCCGCGCCCAGTCTCTCCGACTCCGCTGACAGTGCGCAGGACGCGACCGCCTCTCCGGCAGGGAACGCCAACCCCTCCTCCCCCCCTCCCCCGCGTCGGCTGCACAGCTCCCTGTCCATGCCGTATTTCTCGTTCGCCCAGCCGCTGACCCCACGGAGCTGAATATGAGCGACATCCAGTGGAGCGACGGCGCTCCCATCTACCGTCAGTTGAAGGAGCGCGTGATCGCCATGATGCTCGACGGAATCCTCAAGCCGGGCGATGCCCTGCCTTCGGTGCGCCAGGTGGCCGCCGACTATCAACTCAACCCCATCACCGTTTCGCGCGCTTACCAGGAACTGGCCGACGAAGGCCTGGTCGAGAAGCGCCGCGGCCTGGGCATGTTCATGACCGAGCAGGCGGCCACGCAGCTGCGCAGCAGCGAGCGCGACCGTTTCCTCAACGAAGAATGGCCGGCCGTGCTGGAGCGCATCCAGCGCCTGGGCCTGAGCCTTGATGAATTGCTGCCCCAGGGGAAAGTCTGATGAATAGCACTGCAAGTGAATCGGTCATCACCGCCCGCGGCCTGCGCAAGGCCTACAAGACCACCGTCGCCCTCGACAACGCCAGCTTCAGCATTCCGAGTGGGCGCATCGTCGGCCTGATCGGCCCCAACGGCGCCGGCAAGACCACCGCATTGAAGGCCATCCTTGGCCTGACCTCGGTGGAAGGCGACCTGAGCGTGCTCGGCCGCGACCCACGGCTGCATCGCGACGAACTGATGAAGGACATCTGCTTCATCGCCGACGTCGCCGTGCTGCCGCGCTGGCTGAAGGTCCGCGAAGCGATCGATTTCGTCGCCGGCGTCCACCCGCGCTTCGACCGCGCCCGTTGTGAGCGCTTCCTGGCCAACACCAAGTTGCAGCCGAAGCAGCGTGTACGCGAACTGTCCAAGGGCATGATCGTGCAGCTGCACCTGGCGCTGGTGATGGCCATCGATGCCCGCGTCCTGGTGCTTGACGAGCCCACCCTGGGCCTGGACATCCTCTATCGCAAGGAGTTCTACCAGCGCCTGCTGGAAGACTACTTCGACGAACAGAAGACCATCATCGTCACCACCCACCAGGTGGAAGAGATCGAGCACATCCTCAGCGACGTGATGTTCATCCGTGATGGCCGCATCGTGCTCGATGCGGAAATGGACGAGGTCGGCCAGCGCTACACCGAGCTGCTGGTCAATGCCGACCAGCTCGAAACGGCCCGCGCGTTGAAGCCGATCGACGAGCGCAGCCTGGCGTTCGGCAAGACCGTGATGCTGTTCGATGGCGTGCCGCGCACCCAGCTCTCCACCCTCGGCGAGACCCGCAGCCCGGGCCTGGCCGACCTGTTCGTCGCCATCATGAAGGGGACCTACGCATGAACGCCGTCAACCACCCCGTCAGCCCGTTGGGCACCCTGCGCTGGCTGCTCAAGCGCGAGTACTGGGAGAACCGCGGCGGTTTCCTGTATGCCCCGCTGATCGCCGGCCTGATCTCGCTGGTGATGAGCACCGTGGGCATCGCCTTCGGCCTGTTCGCGCTGAACCGCGCAGCGCGCAACGGCGCCCTGCATGTCGATGGCGAAAGCGTGAACGTCAATGGCCTGGACCTGGCACTGCTCACCCGCAACATCAACGGCAAGGATCTGGCCGATCTCGGCAATGGCCTGGACCTGACCCTGGTGCTCAGCTCGGCGTGGCCGTTCCTGGTACTGGCCTTCGTCGTGTTCTTCTACTGCCTGGGCGCCCTGTACGACGATCGCCGCGACCGCAGCATCCTGTTCTGGAAGTCGTTGCCGCTGTCGGATACCCAGACCGTGCTGTCCAAGGTGATCAGCGCACTGATCGTGGCACCGTTGATCGCGGTCATCGCCGGCATCATCACCATGTTCGGCTTCATGTTGATCATCAGTGTCGTCGCGCTGATGCACGGCGGCAGCCCGATGGCGCTGATCTGGGGTCCGGCCAGCCCGTTGACCCTGGCCGCAGGCCACCTGGCCTGGATTCCGGTCTATGCCCTGTGGGCGCTGCCCACCGCCGGCTGGCTGCTGCTGTGCTCGGCCTGGGCCAAGAGCAAGCCGTTCCTGTGGGCGGTGATGCTGCCGCTGTTTGCCGGTGTCATCGTCAGCACCACCAAGATCATGCCGCTGTTCGGCCTGACCACCGGCTGGTTCTGGCAGAACATCGTCGGCCGCCTGCTGCTGGGCGGTGTCCCTGGCATGGACCTGCTGTATCGGCTCAGCGCCGGTGAAGGTTCGCGCCGCGACCTGGACTCGGTGGTCAGCCTGATGTCCCCGGCTTCACAGTTGAAGTCGCTGGCGATGCCGGAACTGTGGATCGGTGCGGCCGTCGGTGCAGTGTTCATCTTCCTTGCCATCCGCCTGCGCAAGCGCGCCGGCGAGATCTGATCCCATCCATCCGGAGGCACCACCCATGCGTTCCCTGCTCGCCTGTTCCGCGTTGTTGCTGTTGCCGTTGTCGGCGCTGGCCGCCGATGCTCCGAACTGCAAGTTCACTGCCGCCCGCACGCTGAAGCTGGACGTGACCGGTGCCAGAACGGTGGTGTTCGAGGTCAACCAGCATGACCTGAAGGTGGTCGCCAGCGCCGGCGGCGGTCAGCTGGAAGGGCGTGCCTGTGCCTCCAGCCAGGAATGGCTGGACCAGCTGGTGCTGGACCAGCGCAAGGTGGGCGACAAGCTGGTGGTGAGCCTGCGCCGCGACGGCCGCCAAAGCGGCATCAGCCTGGGCAACAGCTACGCATGGCTGGATATCCGCGGCAGCGTGCCGGACAACCTGCCGCTGCAGTTCAAGGTCGGCTCGGGCGATGCCAGCGTGGAAAACGCACAGTCGCTCAGCGTGGACGTCGGCTCCGGTGACGCCGTGGCCCGCGGTACCCGCGGCAGCATCCACGCTGCGGTGGGTTCCGGCGACCTCAACATCGATGGCGGCAGCTCCCTGAACCTGCTGTCGCTGGGTTCCGGCGATGTCACCGTACGCAACATCAGCGGCGACGCCAGCACCGGTACCGTCGGCTCCGGTGACCTGAAGATCACCGATGTGCGTGGCAACGCGCGGCTGGATACCGTGGGTTCGGGTGATATCGAGTTCAAGCGGGTGAAGGGCAGCGTCGAGGTGGGCGTGGTCGGCTCCGGCGGCATCGACCTGGCCGACATCGGCGGCAATGTGCACGTCCGCAGCCACGGCTCGGGCGACATCCAGGTCGACGGCGTTGGCGGCAGCCTGACCGTCGACCACAGCGGCAGCGGTGACGTCGATCATCGCAATGTCAGCGGCAAGGTCACCCTGCCGCGCAGCAAGTAATCCACTTCCAGACACCTCCAGGGGACCACCATGAACCTGCTGCGCCTGTTGCCCGCTGTGCTGCTGTCCCTGCCGCTTATCGCCTGCGGCGGCACCTCGTCCTCGTCCGACAAGACCGTCGGCAAGAGCGTCTCCGAAGCCACCAGTGGCGTCGGCCAGACCGTCAAGGAAGCCATGGACGATGCCCGCAAGGACATCGCCCAGGGCAACATCAAGATCTCGGCCGACAAGCAGCCACGCGCGGAAATCAGCCCGGATGGCCGCCTGCTGATCGCGGGAAAGGAGGTCACCGTCAACGACACCCAGCGCCGCCACCTGCAGGAGTACCGTGGCCACGTGGTCGCCATCGCGATGGATGGCATGGACGTCGGCCTGGCCGGCGCCAAGCTGGGAGCCAACGCGGCCGGTGAAGCACTGAAGGGCATCTTCAGCGGCGACAGCGAAGGTGTCGAGAAGCGCATCAACGCCGAAGCCGCGAAGATCGAGGCCCAGGCCAAGCGCATCTGTGAACGCCTGCCGGCGATGCTGGCCAGCCAGCAGGCACTGGCGCGCGAGCTGCCGGCCTTCAAGCCGTACGCAACGATGGACCAGAGCGACGTGGACGACTGCGGCAAGAACAACTCGGTCACGTTCTCCAAGTGAGACAAATCGACGCACCGGACCGGCAGCGGCCTTCCGTTGCCGGTCGCACTGCGTTGGCGGGCTTACAATGGGGCCCCCGGACGTGCCCGAACCGAATGTCATGAAGAAGCTGTTTCTGCTGCTGACCGCCCTGCTCTGCCTCGGCCTGGTCGGCTGTGACCAGGAGTACCGCAACCACCGCGCCGAGCGCGGCAAGCCCAAGATTTCCGTCAGCGAAGGCATGGTCACCGTGCGTCGCCCGCCGGCACCGAACATCATCATCCTCGCCGACGGCACGATGAAGATGGACGAGATCCAGATTCCGCTGGACGACGCACAGAAGCAGATGCTGCAGACCATGTTCGGCAAGCTGCAGGTGCTTCGCCAGAACACCCTGGTGGCCGCGCCGGCCGATCCCAACATGCAGCCGGTGAAGATCCAGCCGCCGGAGGGCATGGAAGTGATTCCGGCGGATCTGATCCAGCGCATCCCGGAGTTCAAGGATTACACCGACACCTTCGGCAACATCGTGGCCGACCGTCGCTGAAGAAAAACGCCGCCCAAGGGCGGCGTTCTTCGTTTCCCTAGAGCCGAGCCCATGCTCGACTCCGGAACAACAGTCGAGCGTGGCTCGACTCTATAACCGGCAGATCAACCGCCACCACCGCCGCCGGCGTGGATGCCACCAGCGGTCAGCGCGGCCGGGTCCAGCAGGCGCCGCAGCTCGGCTTCGGCCAACCCGCTGTCCTCCAGTGCCACGTCCAGCACCGGGCGCTGTTCCTTGTAGGCACGCTTGGCAATCGCCGCAGCCTTCTCATAGCCGATGATCGGGTTCAGTGCGGTGACCAGGATCGGATTACGCGCCAGTGCCTCGGCCACGCGGTCCTCACGCACCTTCAACCCGGCGATCGCGCTGTCCGCCAGCAGGGTGGACACGTTGGCGAGCAGGCCGATGCCATCGAGCAGGTTCACGGCGATCAGCGGCAATGTGACGTTGAGCTGGAAATTACCGGTCTGGCCGGCCACGGTGATCGCGGTGTGGTGGCCGATCACCTGCGCACAGGCCATCACGGTCGCTTCCGGAATCACCGGATTGACCTTGCCCGGCATGATCGAGCTGCCCGGCTGCAGCGCCGGCAGTTCGATCTCGCCCAGCCCGGCCAGCGGCCCGGCGTTCATCCAGCGAAGATCATTGGCGATCTTGATCAGCGCCACCGCCAGTGCATTGAGCTGACCCGACAGCTCCACTGCATCGTCCTGCGCGGCCAGGCCTTCGAACTTGTTCTCGGCGCTGTCGAACTTGAAGCCCGTCTGCTGCTTCAGCGCCTTGGCCACCTGTGCACCAAAGCGCGGATCGGCATTGATGCCGGTGCCGATGGCGGTGCCGCCCAGCGGCAGGCGGCGCACGCGCTTGAGGCTGTCTTCGATGCGCTCCTGGGCCGAGGCCAACTGTGCAGACCACGCGCCGAACTCCTGCTCGAAGGTGAGCGGCATCGCGTCCATCAGGTGGGTACGGCCGGTCTTGACCACCTTGCGCAGGCTGCGGCCCTTCTTGTCCAGGGTCCTGCGCAGGTGCACCAGCGCCGGCAGCAGCTGCTCATGCGTCGCCAACACTGCCGACACGCGCAGCGCAGTTGGAATCACGTCGTTGGAGCTCTGCCCCTGGTTGACGTGGTCATTGGGGTGCACGGGGGTCTTGCCCGCCTTGCCGGCACGGTTGGCCAGCGTGGCGATGACCTCATTGGCATTCATGTTCGACGACGTGCCAGAACCGGTCTGGTAGACATCGATCGGGAAGTGCGCATCCCAGTTGCCGGCGGCCACTTCGGCGGCAGCGGTCTGGATGGCCTTGGCCACGGTCTTCGGCAGGTGGCCCAGCTCTGCGTTTACGCCGGCGGCAGCGCCCTTGACCAGGCCCAGGGCACGGATGAAACCGCGCGGCATGCGCTGGCCCGACACTGGGAAATTCTGCACGGCACGCTGGGTCTGGGCGCCCCACAGGGCGTCCGCAGGCACCTGCAGCTCGCCCATGCTGTCGTGTTCGATTCTGAAACCCTTGCTTGCAGCTTTGCTCATTGCATCAACTCCGCACTACTTCAGTTGGGGAAAGGGAAGCGGCGGCTGGCAGGGTGTCGCTTCCCGGGCTGGCGGCTGCGCCAACGATACTCCCTTGCCCGCAGCGTGGGATGACGAGGGCGGGCCAGATCGTTCTGTCTGCACGGCCGTTGTGCACGCGCAAGGGTAGTGCCGGCCGCTGGCCGGCAACCACGCCCGGCCTACGCTTCCATGGATTGCCGGCCAGCGGCCGGCACTACCTGACCGGCACGTCGTAGAATATGGCCCCCGCCGCTCGCCCCAGCCCTGCCGACATGTCCGATTCCGCCCTGCTCGCCCTGTCCCCGCTCGATGGCCGCTATGCCGGCAAGGTCGACGCCCTGCGCCCGATCTTCTCCGAATACGGCCTGATCAAGGCCCGCATCACGGTCGAGGTGGAATGGCTGCTGGCCTTGGCCGCCGAGCCGGGCATCGTCGAACTGGCCCCGTTCTCCGACGCTGCCATCGCCCGCCTGCGCGCGCTGGCCGCCAGCTTCAGCCCGGCCCAGGCCGCGCGCGTGAAGGAGATCGAGCGCACCACCAACCATGACGTCAAGGCGGTGGAGTACTTCATCAAGGAACAGCTGAAGGACGACGCCGAGCTGGCCCCGGCGCTGGAATTCGTGCATTTCGCCTGCACCAGCGAAGACATCAACAACCTCAGCTACGGCCTGATGCTGGAACAGGCCCGCCGCGAGGTGCTGCTGCCGACCCTGGACGGCATCGCCAACAGCCTGCGCAGCCTGGCCCACGCCCAGGCCGGCCAGCCGATGCTGTCGCGCACCCACGGCCAGACCGCCTCGCCGACCACCCTGGGCAAGGAGCTGGCCAACGTGGTCGCCCGCCTGGAGCGCCAGCGCAGGCAGATCGCCGCGGTCGAACTGACCGGCAAGATCAACGGCGCGGTGGGCAACTACAACGCCCACATCGCCAGCTACCCGGACGTGGACTGGCCGGCCTTCGCCGAGCGCTTCGTGACCGGCCTGGGCCTGGTGTTCAACCCGTACACCACGCAGATCGAGCCGCACGACAACATCGCCGAGATCGGCGATGCCGCACGTCGCGCCAACATCATCCTGATCGACC
The DNA here is from genome assembly GCF_029845105.1 of Stenotrophomonas sp. GD03654. Classification (NCBI taxonomy): domain Bacteria; kingdom Pseudomonadati; phylum Pseudomonadota; class Gammaproteobacteria; order Lysobacterales; family Lysobacteraceae; genus Stenotrophomonas; species Stenotrophomonas sp. GD03654. The sequence continues at coordinate 58,544 of NZ_JAOCLC010000030.1, forward strand.
TGGCCCGTGACATCTGGGGCTACGTTTCGCTGGGCTACTTCAAGCAGCGCCTGAAGGAAGGCGAAGTCGGTTCGTCGACGATGCCGCACAAGGTCAACCCGATCGATTTCGAGAATGCGGAAGGCAACTTCGGCATCGCCAACGCGCTGTTCGAGCACTTCAGCGCGAAGCTGCCGATCAGCCGCTGGCAGCGTGACCTGACCGATTCCACCGTGCTGCGTGCACTGGGCACCGCGTTCGGCCACAGCCAGGTGGCGCTGGATTCGCTGGCCAAGGGCCTGGGCAAGCTGGAAGTGAACCCGCAGCGCCTGGACGCCGATCTGGACGCGGCCTGGGAAGTACTGGCCGAAGCCGTGCAGACGGTGATGCGCCGCCACGGCCTGCCGAACCCGTACGAGCAGCTGAAGGCGCTGACCCGTGGCCAGGGCATCACGGCCGAGTCGATGCGTGCGTTCGTGCAGGGGCTGGAGCTGCCAGCGGATGCGAAGCAGCGCCTGCTGGAGATGACCCCGGGCAGCTACACCGGTCTGGCGGAATCGCTGGCGAAGAAGATCTAAGGTTTTCCTGCGGCGGCGGCCGCGGGCGCTGCCTGCGGCAGGCTGGTACTGCCACGGCAACAGCAACAGCAACGTTAAAAACGGCTCTGGATTGCTGTCGTGCTTGGCGGGGCGGGTTGGGTTCGCGGGGGTGTCAGCCGCATGGATGCGGCTGCCAAGCCTCCACGGACGGATTCACGGCGTCCCCCGCGAACCCAACCCGCCCCACCTCTGACAGATTCCGGTGACGGATTGAAGAGCGTTGGGTTGTCGAGACGGAATTTGAGAGGGACGCGGCTTCGCCGCGTCCCTCTTTGTCTTG
>NZ_JAOCLC010000031.1:0-56303 GCF_029845105.1 Stenotrophomonas sp. GD03654
CACCCCGGCACCGGGCAGTTGCTCGCTTCCAGCACGCCCTGCAGCCGCTCGCGTTCACCACGCGCGGTACCGCGGTTCTCCGGCGCGGCAAAGCGCTCACGGCCGCGGGCATCGCGGAAGCGCTGCTGCCAACCACCGCAACGCTGCGCTTCGGGAAGCGCTTCGCAGTGGTCGCGCACCACTTCACAGCTGGCAGCATTCACCGGCGTCACTCCACCCAGGCCCTGTACCGTCATCAGCTCGCAGCGGCCGGGCGCGGCCTCGTACTCGTAGAGGTAGCCGCCGCCCTGGCTGTCGGTGCACTGGAAGATCGGAGGAAGCGGCGGCTTCGGCGGACCGTCGCCTGCGGCGGCGCGGGCCTCGGCATCGCGGCGCAGCGTCGCGCTGTCGAGGATCTGGTCGTCGCCTTCGTGTTCGACCATGCCTGCCTCCATGATCGTGCGTCCTTCGTCCGCGCGTCGTGGTTTCGCTGGGGCACTCGGGGTAACGGCCGGTCCGGCCGGCACCGGCGCGGGTGTTTCGACGGGGGCGGGTGCAGGGTCGGCGGTCACCGGTGCAGCGGCCGCCGGCTGCGTGTTGGCCGGGTCGGGTATGCGCAGCACCTGCTGCTTGCTGCCGGTGGGGCACGGCGTGCGCTGCAGGGTAGGGACGTCACTGCTGCTGGAGGTACAGCGGTAGATCACGCCCTCTTCGGCCAACGTGCTTGCGGGCAACAGCACCAGGAGCAGCCAGATCACTCGGTTCATGCGCACAGCGTACAGGCTGCGACGGCGTGCTGCGCTCAGCGTTCGCAATCGCGCGACAGACGCGCATCGATGCCGCGCTGTTCGTTGCTGATGGCGGTGCGTTCGCTCTGCAGTGCGCTGTTGTAGCGCCGGTCAAGTTCCCAGCGACGGTCGCGCAGGCGCGCGCAGACTTCCTGCGGCGGCAACGCATGGCAGCTGTCGCGGACCAGCACGCTGCCGGCCGGAACCTGCACGCCCATGCTGATCGAAGGGGGGCGATAACCTGCGCCTTCGCCGATCGGCGTGCCGATGGCCGGGCGTGGTCCAGGGTAGGCCGGGCCACGATGACCGTGTGGCAGCCAGACGCTGGTCCACAACGGTACCCAACGCGGATTGCCTTCGTTGTTGTCGCTGGTATAGCGCTGGCCGTCTTCGCTCACGCACTCGTACATCGGCTGCGGCGGCTGGATGTAGACGTGGCGGACTTCGCGCTCGCGGATGACCGGGGTTTCGCTGGGCGGCGGGGGCGTGGCATCACTGCGCACCACCCGTGGAGCGGGATCGCGCGGGCGCTGCAGGTCGCGCACCTGCTGGCGGCCGCTGTTGCAGGGCGTGTCCTGCAGGGCAACGGCCCCGTTGCTGGCAACGCAGCGGTACACCCGCACGTCGTCGGCGGCGGGCGCCGTCCACGGCAGCAGCAGGCACAGGCTGAGGGTGGCGCGCAGCAGGGTCATGGCGGCAGGGTGCGTGATTGTCCGCAGCAGCGCAATCGCCGGCTCAGGAACGCAGCACGTTGCCGCTGAGCGCGTCGCGGATCGGGGTGGGTTGGGCCAGGCCACCGGTCTGCCCATCGAGGATGCCATCGAGCAGGCGCAGCAGGCGCGGGTCCAGCTCTTCGCGACTGCGTGCCGGTGGTTCTCCGGCCAGGTTGGCGCTGGTGGAGACCAGCGGGCCGCCCCAGGCGCGGCAGAGTTCGGCCACCAGCGGGTGCGCGCTGATGCGCACCGCGATACCACTGTGTTCACCGGTGACCCAGGGCTGCGCGCGCGGGCCGGCGGGAAGGATCCAGGTGTTGGCGCCGGGCCAGCTGGCCAGCACGGCGCGTTGGCGGGCGTCGGGCAGCGCCTGCAGGCGCACCCAGCCTTCCAGCTGCGCCAGTTCGGCCGCGACCAGGATCATGCCTTTCTCGATCGGGCGCTGCTTCAGCCGCAGCACCATGTGCACTGCCGCTTCGTGCGAGGGATCACAGCCCAGGCCCCAGACCGCTTCGGTGGGGTAGGCGATCACGCCGCCCGCGCGGAGCGTGGCGACAGCAGAGTCCAAGGTGAGTTCTTTCATGGCGGCGACCGGCCCGGCGTGGGCCTCCATTATCTCCCTGCTGCGTGCAGAAGGGGTGGTGGGTGCGGATGGTAGGTGCGGACCGTTGGTCCGCACACCTTGCAACCTCACCCACGCATGGCGTGGAGCTACTTCGCGGCCTTCTTGACGGCCTTCTTGGCCGGTGCCTTCTTCGCGGCCGCCTTCTTCACCGCTTTCTTGGCCGGGGCCTTCTTGGCAGGCGCTTTCTTTGCAGCGGCCTTCTTCGGCGCGGCTTCCTTCTTCACCGCCGCCTTCTTGGCCGGTGCCTTCTTCGCAGCGGCCTTCTTGGCGCCGAAGCCCTTGCGCACAGGCTTGCCGGTTTCTTCCATCAGCTGCTGCACTTCGGCCAGGGTCAGCGATGCCGGTTCGCGATCCTTGGGGATCTTGCCGTTCATCTTGCCATCGCTGATGTACGGGCCGAAGCGGCCGTTCAGCACCTGGATGTCGCTGCCCTCGAACTCCTTGATGATCCGGTTGCGCGCGATCTCTTCCTTCTCTTCGATCAGGAACACGGCGCGGGCCAGGTCGATGGTGTACGGGTCGTCTTCCTTCTTCAGCGAGGCATAGGTGCTGCCACGCTTGGCGAACGGGCCGAAGCGACCAATGCCGACGCTGACCGGCTCGCCGTTGTCCTCGCCCAGCGCGCGCGGCATCAGGAACAGTTCCAGCGCGTCTTCCAGCGAGATGGTGTGCATCGACTGCCCAGGGCGCAGCGAAGCGAACTTGGGCTTCTCCTCGGCGTCCTCGGCGGTGCTGCCGATGGCCGCGTAGGGCCCGAAGCGGCCCAGCCGCACGCTGACCGGCTTGCCGGTCTTCGGGTCGGTGCCGAGCTCACGCGCGCCACTGGCCTCGGCACGGTCGACCGATTCCTTCTTGTCTTCCACCAGCTCCTTGAACGGCTCCCAGAAGCGGGCCATCAGCGGGATCCACTCTTCTTCGCCACGCGAGACGGCATCGAGCTCGTCTTCGAGCTTGGCGGTGAAGTCGTAGTCCACGTACCGGGTGAAGTGGCTGGACAGGAACTTGGACACCGCACGGCCGACGTCGGACGGGCGGAAGCTGCGGCCTTCCATTTCCACGTACTTGCGGAACAGCAGGGTCTGGATGATCGAGGCGTAGGTCGAGGGACGGCCGATGCCGTACTCTTCCAGCGCCTTCACCAGCGCCGCTTCGGTGTAGCGCGGCGGCGGCTGGGTGAAATGCTGTTCGGCCTGGATGCGTTCCAGCGGCACGCGGTCGCCGGGCTTCATCGCCGGCAGCTTGCGGCCTTCGTCCTCGTCCTCGGCGCTCTTGTTGTCCTTGCCTTCTTCGTACACGGCCAGGAAGCCGGGCACCACCACGGTAGTGCCGCTGGCACGGAACACGTGTTCGCTGCCGGCGGACAGGTCGACGCTGACGGTGTTGAGCGTGGCCGGAATCATCTGGCAGGCCACCGCGCGCTTCCAGATCAGCTCGTACAGCTTGCGCTCGTCATCGGTCAGGTAGCGCGCGACCTGCGCAGGTGTGCGCAGCGCCGAGGTCGGCCGCACCGCTTCGTGCGCTTCCTGGGCGTTCTTCGACTTGGTCTGGTAGGTGTTCGGCTGGTCCGGCAGCGAGGCGATGCCGTAGTCGCGGGCGATCACATCGCGGATCTCGGCCAGCGCGTCCTGCGACAGGTTCACAGAATCGGTACGCATGTACGAGATCAGGCCGACGGTGCCTTCGTCGCCGATGGCCACGCCTTCATACAGCTTCTGCGCCACCTGCATGGTCTTGCGGGTGGTGAAGCCGAGCTTGCGCGAGGCTTCCTGCTGCAGGGTGGAAGTGGTGAACGGCGGCGCCGGGCGGCGCTTGCGCTCCTTGCTGGCCACGTCGGTGACGTGCAGCGAACCCTGCGCGGCTTGCTGGATGCGCATGCGCGCCGCTTCAGCGGTGTCGCCATCGGTGATGGTGAACTGCTCGAACTTCTGCCCGTCCAGCTTGATCAGCTTGGCATTGAAGTGTTGCGACGGGTGCGCGCACTCGGCGGCGATCGACCAGTACTCGCGGGCGATGAAGGCTTCGATCTCTTCCTCGCGCTCGACGATCATGCGCAGCGCCGGGCTCTGCACGCGGCCGGCGGACAGGCCGCGCTGGACCTTGCGCCACAACACCGGCGACAGGTTGAAGCCGACCAGGTAGTCCAGCGCGCGGCGCGCCTGCTGGGCATCGACCAGGTCAGTGGCGATCGCGCGCGGCTGGCTGATCGCTTCCTTGATGGCGCGCGGGGTGATCTCGGTGAACACCACGCGCTGCATCGGCTTGTCCTTGACCAGCCCGCGTTCCTTCAGGATCTCGGCGATATGCCAGCTGATCGCTTCACCCTCGCGATCCGGGTCGGTCGCCAGCAGGATGTCGTCGGCGCCCTTGGCGGCCTTGGCGATCGCATCGACGTGTTTCTCGTTCTTGTCGATCACGTCGTAGTGCATGGCGAACCCGTTGTCCGGGTCGACCGCGCCTTCCTTCGGAATCAGGTCACGCACATGCCCATACGAGGCCAGGACCGTGTAGTCCTTGCCGAGGTATTTGTTGATCGTCTTGGCCTTGGCCGGCGATTCGACGATGAGCAGGTGCTTGGGCATGTCGGGAAGGTCTGTGGGCGAACCGGAGGAAGGGGCCGCTAGGGTGGAGCAAACGGCCGCATTAGTGAAGCGGCCACGGGCAAATCCATAAACTGAACGCCCGGTAATGTGCCGGGCGTTCAGTTTCACCTTATTAGAGGAATCACGCCCGGACAGCCCGTGTCAAGCAGCGAGGCGTGAGGATGGCCGTTCAGGAGGCCATCTTGGCGATGAAGCCGACTGCGAATACCAGCAGGGCCAGGCCCACAAGCGACAGCAGGCCGGTCAGCACCAGCACCAGCACGGTGACAGTCCCCAGCTCCCGGCGCTGCAGCTGCGGCTGGTCGGTGTAGGCCCAGCGGTCGACCACCAGGGTGTCGCAGATCATGTCGTGCAGGCCCTGCTTGCGCTCGGTGAACGCCGCCATCAGGAAGCCGATGCCGAGGGTGAAACTGCTCAGCAGCATGGCCCAGTAGCGACCAAATGCGCGCGCCTTGGTCAGGCGTTCGCCATTGCTGCGCACGACCTTGATGCCGACCGCCATCTTGCCCAGCGTGGCACCGCCCTTCGAGGCATGGAACCAGGTGTAGTACGCCATGCCGATGGCGAAGTTGATCAGCGCGCTGGACAGCTGGGCGACCACTTCGATGGCCGATTCGCCGCTGCCTATCGCGCCCATGCTGGCGCCGAGCACCACGCCGAGGATGGCGCCGATGATGCTGCCGGGGATGACCAGCACGAAGTAGTCGATCATGTAGGCGGCCACGCGCTTCCAGAAGCCCGCGTAGACCACTTCGCCACCCATCACCGGCTGGGCATGGCCAGCGGCACCGGCCGCTGCCGGGGCGCTGTAGGGCGAGCTGCTGAGCGCGCCGGTGCCCGGCAGGGGGGCGCTGCCGTTGTCGATGGCAGCATAGTCGCCACGCAGGTCGAAGCCGCCGCTGCTGGTGGCCGTGCTGGCGTCGGCCAGCGTCTGCAGTCCGAGTTCGTCGACCACCTGGCGCAGCGCAGCCCACTGCGCCATGCCTTCGCGCCAGACCAGGGTGTCCAGGTTCAGTTGGCCGCGCTGGAAGCGCTGGCGGATCTCCTGGACCGGTAGCGGGCCCTGGCGTTGCTGTCCTTCGGCGTAGTACCACTCAGTCATTGCATGTTCCCTGTTGGGTCGTCCTTGGAGGTGCCGGTGCGCGCGCGGTTCAGCCGCGGCACGACGGCGGCAGGTACTTGTCGTCGCTTTCGCCGCTGCATTCCCAGCGGCCGCTGTCGCGATCGTATTCCAGCCACAGCAGGTCGCCATCGGGTTTCTTGCCGGGTACGGCCAGGGTGGCCTCGATGCCGCAGTGGCCGTTGTTGAAGCGGCCGATGTTCACCGCCGACAGGCCGGCCTGGGTGAAGTCGCCCGGGGCCGGGAAGCCGGCGTCGTTGGCACCGGGGCACCGGCCTTCGTCATCGGCGAAGTGCTGCACCTGGTCCTTCAACGGCTGCAGCGCGGTCACGGCGCCGGCGACCTTGGCGCGCACGGTGTAGTCGTTGTAGGCAGGCAGCGCGATGGCGGCCAGGATGGCCACGATCGGTACCAGCACCAACAGCAGGCCGCCGCCGATGATGGCGGTCAGGGCACAGCCGGACAGCTTCTTCTTCGGGGGCGGCAGGGCGGTGGCCGATGCACTGGTGGTGTAGGGCGTGGATGGCGGCAGCACCGGTGGCTGCGGCGGAGGCGGTGCCACCGGTTCCGGTTCGGGCTCCACGGGGGGCGCGGAAGCGTCCAGCGCCGGCACGATCAGGCCGAGTTCGTCGACCACGGTGCGCAACGGCTGCCATTGCGGCAGTCCGTCGCGCCAGACCAGGGTGTCCAGGGAGATCTGGTTGTTGCGGAACAATTCGACCAACTGTTCCGCCGGCAGCGGACCCTGCTGCCGGTTGCCTTCTGCATGGAACCACTCGCTCACGGGGACGCTCCTGAATGCGCTATGCCCCCAAGTGTACGGTCAGTGCAGGGGTTCTGGCTCGTCCATGAACATCTGCGTCTCCATCCAGGCATACGCCGCCTCGGAGCCGGGCTGGTTGAACAGCACCATCAGGACGACCCACTTCAGATCGTCCAGGTCCAGTTCGTCCTGGTCCAGGGCCATCGCCCGGTCCAGCACCAGTTCACGCTGGTCGGCGTCGAGGATGCCGTGCTGTTCCAGGTACAGCAGGAAACCGCGGCATTCCACGTCCAGCTTGTCCAGCTCGGGGCCGTGGTAGACGCGCACGGGGCCATCGACCCGCGCCTGGGCCACGCTCGGCCGCTGCGCGGCCAGGGCATCGAGCCAGTCGAATGCCTTGTTGATCTCGGTTGGGCTGAAACCGGCCTGGATCAGGCCGTTCTGGAGCGAATCGCGGTCACGGATCAGGTCCGCATCTTCGCTGAAATAGTGTTCAAACAGGTACAGCAGTACATCCAGGATGCTCTCTTTCATTGCCCCTCGGCCTGCGTCGCGCGACGCTGTGGAGGTGAAGAAACTAGGGAGTTCGACAGTAGCGGCCGTGTACGCACACCACGATTCCCGCCAGTTCCATGGCCAGCAGCATGGAGGACACCTGGGGCGCCGTCAATCCACAGCGTGTGATCAGTGAATCCATACCGCTTGGGTTGTGGTCCAGGGCCCGCCACAAGCACTGGTAGTCAGGGTCGTCGGCCCAGCGCGCCGGCAGGAGTACCGGCGGTGCCTGTTCAGTGGGGGTGGCCAACCGTGATTGCAAGCCCGGCAGCTGCTGGCGAAGGGCGGGGGCCAGCAGTTCAAGGACCTCCTCCGGGCGCTCGACCAGTGCGGCACCCTCACGGATCAGCCGATGGCAGCCCGCCGCGCGTGGATTGAGTACCGAGCCGGGCAGGGCGCAGACCTCGCGGCCGGCCTCGGCAGCCAGGCGTGCGGTGATCAGGGCACCCGAGCGCTGGGCGGCCTCGACCACCACCGTCGCCAGCGCCAACCCGGCCACCAGCCGGTTGCGGGCGGGGAAGTGGCCGGGGCGTGCCGGCGTTCCGGGCAGGTACTCGCTGAGCACCGCGCCATCGGTGGCGATCCGGGCTTGCAGCCGTGCGTGGCCGTCCGGGTAGGCACGGTCCGGGCCGGTGCCGATGACCGCCACGGTGCAGCCACCGGCGTCCAGCGTGGCCTGATGCGCGGCCGCGTCGATGCCCGCCGCCAGGCCGCTGGTCACCGCCAGCCCGGCTTCGACGAAGCAGCCGGCAAACCGGGCTGCCAACGCGCGTCCGCCCGGTGTCGGCGAGCGGCTGCCGACCAGCGCCACCGACGGGCGCCAGGCCAGACTGGGGTCGCCGGCGATGAACAGCGCCAGGGGTGGGTTGGGGACATCCTGCAGGGGCGGAGGGAATGCCGGATCGGTAAAGGCCAGCAGGTGATGGTTGTCGTCTTCCAGCCAGCGCCGTGCCACCGCCCAGGCCCGGGCATCCGGGCGTTCCAGTGCGGCGCACTGCTCTGGCGTACAGCCGTGCGCGCGCCAGTTCGCGGCGCCCTGCGCGATGGCAATCTCCGCGCTCCCTGCGGCCTGCAGCAGGGCCCGCCGGGGCGCCAGCGCGCCGCCTGCCATCAACAGGCGCAGCAGCGCCTCGTCAGCTTGGTTGGTCATCCCCCCACTATCGGGCGCATACAACAAAGGCGCCCTAGGGCGCCTTCGCATGCGGCTGTCAGACTTTGCCGGAGATGCCTGCCGGCCAGCGGCCGGCACGACCTGCGGTGGTCGGGGCAGCCCGGCAACCGTTACTTCGCGTCCGGATGCAGTGCGTTGTAACCCACGCGCACCGGCTTCACGCCCTGCATCACCAGTGCGTAGCTGACGTTGTCGAAGGTACGGAACACCATCGCGTGCGCGGCGTACTCATCCGGCAGCGCAACCCGGCCCACGTTGCCGCTGAGGGCATCGTCCATGCGCGACGAGGTCGGGTACTTCATGCGGTCCGTCACATGACGGCCCGGCCGCCACAGCGAGAACACGGTGCCGTTGTCCACGCCCTGGGTGCGCCCTGCCGAGATCGCGATCACGTCGCGCGGGCCACCGGCAGTGAACATGTCGGTCACCGCCAGCACGCGCACGTCGACGCCCTCGACGCTGGCCGCCGGTACATGCGGCACGAACTGCAGGTCGTACGGACGGGCCTCGACCGGCACCAGGCGGTCGCCGGCACGCACTTCACGGCCGCCCAGGTCCTTGTCCAGCGCCAGCGTGGAGGCCTCGACCTTGCCGCCAGCGACCCGGGTGATGGTGCCTGTTGCGACCTGGGCCAGCTCGTAGCCGAGCACGCCGCGGCGCGCGTTGGGCGCGTTGTAGGCTTTCCAGAGGTTGCCACTGCCCGGCGTGACATCGCCGTTGGCGGTCAGGTCTTCGGTTGGCTTGGGCTGGGCATAGCGCACGGTCGGGCGCACCACGGCCCAGCGCTGGCCCAGCTGGGCATCGGCCAGGCGCACATAGGCGGTGTTGCCGCCGGTAACGCGCAGGCGTTCCTCTTCCAGGCCGACAACGGCGGGCAGCTGCTCGATGCTGTCGACCACGCTCAGCTGCTTCAGGAACGGCTCGACCTGGGCCAGCGGAATGGCGTCGATCGGGGCCTCCTGGCGCGGGCCGGGCTGGGCCGCCACGGTGACCCGGTCCAGATAAGCCAGGCTGAGCACGTCACCGGGATAGATCAGGTGCGGATTGGCGATCTGCGGATTGGCCTGCCAGATCTCCGGCCACAGCCACGGCTTCTGCAGGAAACGTGCGGCGATATCCCACAAGGTATCCCCTTTTCGGACCACATAGGTGTCCGGGTGCCCGCCATTCACTTCCACGGCGGTAGCATAGGCAGCCACGGTCAGCATCGCCGCGGCGACGACCGTACGAAAACGAAGCAACATAGGTGTGAAGCCCTGATTCCCCAACAGGTCCGCGCACTATAGTCCAGAAACCGGGGCGCAAGGCAAGCGTTGGAGCTAGAATCTGCGACGTATGCCGGCGTGCCGGCCCCCTATCCGGAAACAGCCATGGCCCTTCTCCCCATTCTCGAGTTCCCCGATCCGCGCCTGCGTACCAAGGCTGCGTTGATCGAAGCTGCCGAAGTCACCACGCCGGCCTTCCAGGAACTGATCGACAACATGTTCCTGACCATGTACGACGCCCCGGGCATCGGCCTGGCCGCCACCCAGGTGGATGTGCACAAGCGCTTCATGGTCATCGACGTCAGCGAAGAAAAGAATGAACCGCATGTGTTCATCAACCCGGAAATCGTCGCCAGGGACGGGGGCCGGGTGTACCAGGAAGGCTGCCTGTCGGTTCCGGGCATCTTCGCCGACGTGACCCGTGCCGATACCATCACCGTGAAGTACCTGGACCGCAATGGCCAGGAACAGCAGCTGGAAGCCGGCGAAGTGCTGGCCACCTGCATCCAGCACGAGATGGATCACCTGGACGGCAAGCTGTTCATCGACTATCTGTCGCCGCTCAAGCGCGAGATGGTGCGCAAGAAGCTGGCCAAGCAGCGCAAGCACGTGGCGTGATCGCCAATCCGGGCCGCCCTTCGGGTGGCCCGCGCCTGCGCGGCACGCGCGGGCTGTACGGCGCCGGCCGACGGCGCCGTTTTCTTTCCTGCACGAATCCATCCTGCAAGTGGGGTAGCCATGAGGATTGTCTTTGCCGGTACGCCGGAATTCGCGGTGTCATCGCTGCGCGCGGCTGCGCGCCATCATGAGGTCGTGGCCGTCTACACCCAGCCTGATCGTCCGGCCGGGCGTGGCCGTGGCCTGGCGCCGTCGCCGGTCAAGCTCGAAGCCGTGGCCCGTGGCATTCCGGTCTACCAGCCCGAGTCGCTGAAGGACGAGGCGGCCCAGCAGCAGCTTCGCGACCTGCAGCCGGACCTGATGGTGGTGGTGGCCTACGGCCTGATCCTGCCCAAGGCGGTGCTGGCCATTCCGACCCACGGCTGCTGGAACGTGCACGCCTCGCTGCTGCCGCGCTGGCGCGGTGCCGCGCCGATCCAGCGTGCGATCCAGGCCGGTGACGCAAAGACCGGTGTGTGCCTGATGCAGATGGAGGCCGGCCTGGATACCGGCCCGGTGCTGCTGCACCAGGAGCTGCCGATCGCCGCCACCGATACCGGTGGCCAGCTGCACGACAAGCTGGCGGAACTGGGCGCGCAGGTGCTGTCCGATGGTCTGGGCCTGCTGCGGGCCGGCATCAAGCCGATCGCGCGGCCGCAGCCGGAACAGGGCGTGACCTACGCGCACAAGCTGGACAAGGCCGAAGCGAAGCTGGACTGGGCGCAGGACGCGGGCGCGCTGGCGCGCACCGTGCGCGCGTTCAATCCGTGGCCGATCGCCGAGGCGACGCTGGCCGGCGAACGCGTGCGCATCCATGGCGCGGTGGCGCTGGAGGCGGACCACGGCCAGGCACCGGGTACGGTGCTGGCCGCCAGCCGTGATGGCATCGACATCGCCTGTGGCCAAGGCGCATTGCGCCTGCGCGTGCTGCAGCGTGAAGGCGGCAAGGCGATCACCGCCGCCGATTACCTCAACGCTCGCCGCGACCTGCGCGTGGGAGCGTAAGCGGTGTCGAAGCAGAACGATTTCTCCGTCGCCAAGGCGGCACCGGGCGCGGCCACACGCATGCTGGCCGCACGTGTACTGGCACAGGTGTTCACCCGTGGCCGTTCGTTGAAGGCTGAACTGGCCTGGGCGCTGCCGAAGCTGGCCGACAGCCGCGACCGCGCGCTGCTGGAAGCCCTGTGTTTTGCCGTCCTGCGCCGTCGCAGCACCTACGACGCCGCGTTGCAGTCGTGGATGCAGAAGCCGTTGTCGGCGCGTGACGCCGACCTGCGCACGCTGCTGATGGTCGGCTTCGCGCAGCTGGACGTGCTGGAGCTGCCGGCGCATGCGGCGTTGTCGGCCACGGTCGATGCGGCGCGCGCGCTGGGTCGTGAGCGCCAGGCAGGCCTGGTCAACGCGATCCTGCGCCGTGCGCAGCGCGAAGGTTTCCCCGAGCAGCCCGCACGCGACGCCTTCCCGGAATGGCTGGCCGATGCGATTGAGCGCGATTGGCCGGCGCAGGCCGAGGCGATCTTCAATGCCAGCCTTCAGCCGGCACCGTTGTGGCTGCGTGCGAACCGCCAGCACGGTGGCCGCGACAAGGCACTGGCCGCGCTGGCCGAGGCGGGTATTGCCGCCGAAGCCAGTGCGCTCTGCGCCGATGCGTTGCGCCTGGCGGCTCCCGTTGCCGTGAACCAGCTGCCCGGCTTTGCCGACGGTGCGCTGTCGGTGCAGGACCTCTCGGCGCAATGCGCGGCCGATGCGCTGGCACCGGCGGCCGGTGCACGCGTGCTGGATGCCTGTGCGGCGCCTGGCGGCAAGTCGGCGCACCTGCTTGAGCGTGACCCCAGCCTGCGCTTGCTGGCGCTGGATATCGACGCGCGACGGCTGGCCCGTGCACGCGACACCTACACGCGTACCGGGGTGGGGGAGCATGCACAGACGCTGGTTGCTGATGCCAGTGACCCCGGGTCATGGTGGGATGGCGTGCCGTTCGACGCGATCCTGCTGGATGCACCTTGTTCAGCCACCGGTGTGATCCGTCGTCAGCCGGATGTGATGTTCCACCGCCGTGCCGAAGACATCGATGCGCTGGTCGGTGTGCAGGCGCGCCTGCTGGAAGCCTGCTGGTCGATGCTGCGCCCAGGCGGCGTGCTGCTGTATGCGACCTGCTCGATCCTGCGTGCCGAGAACATCGATCAGGTGCGCGCGTTCCTGAAGTGGCATCCGGACGCCGTGGCGCAGCCGTTGGGCGACGCATTCGGCGTGGATTGCGAAGGTGTGGCACGCCAGCGACTGCCGGGCGACAACGATGCTGACGGTTTCTTCTATGCGCGTCTGATAAAAGCAGCCTGACCTCTGCTGCCGTTTCGAGTCCCATGCTGAAAACCCACGCGTCGCGCCAGACGTGGTTGTTCGTGGTGATGGCCCTGCTGGTGCTGGGGGCCGGTCTGGGCCTCCGTGATCCATGGCCTTCGGACGAGCCGCGTTTCGCGCTGGTGGCCAAGCAGATGGTCGACAGCGGTTACTGGTTGTTCCCGCATCGCGGCACCGAGCTGTATTCGGACAAGCCGCCGATGCTGATGTGGTGGCAGGCCACGCTGTACGGCGTGATCGGCCACTGGCGGGTGGCCTTCCTGCTGCCGTCGCTGCTGGCGGCGCTGGGTACGCTGTGGTGCGTGGTCGATCTCGGCCGCCGGTTGTGGACGCGGCAGGTAGGGCTGTACGCGGGATGGGCGCTGCTGTTCGCGTTGCAGTTCACTTTCCAGGCGAAGAAGGCGCAGATCGACCCGCTGCTGGTGTTGTTCATCACCCTGGCCAACTATGGCCTGCTGCGCCACCTGCTGCTTGGGCCAGCCTGGCGCTGGTGGTGGCTGGGTTGGTTCTTCGCCGGAATCGGGGTGATCACCAAGGGTGTGGGCATGCTCGCCCTGCTGATGATCGTGCCGGCGGCCATCGCCTCGGCCCTGCACTGGCCGCGTGTGTCCCTGCATGCGCGCGATGGGCGTTTCTGGCTGGCGCCACTGGCGTTCCTGCTGGCGGTATCGTTGTGGCTGGTACCGATGCTGCTGGCCGGACTGGGCACCGGCTCGGACGAGTACCGTGCCTACATCAGCGACATCCTGTTCCGGCAGACGGCGCGCCGCTATACGCATTCCTGGGATCATCACCAGCCGTGGTGGTACTTCTTCGGCGTAATGCCGTCGATGTGGATCCCGGCGTTCCTGGCCTTGCCGTGGGCTATTCCAGCTTGGCGCAGGCGCCTGCGCCGACGTGACCCACGCTACCTGCTGCCGCTGGCCTGGTGTGTGCTGCTCGTGCTGTTCTTCTCCATTCCCGATGGCAAGCGCGACGTCTACATCCTGCCAGCGTTGCCGATGTTCTGCCTGGCACTTGCGCCCCTGTTGCCTGGATTGATGAAGCGGCGCGACGTGCAGGGCCTGCTGTGGGGTTTCACCGCGGTGCTGGCGTCGGCCCTGACCCTGGTCGGGGCGCTTGCGCTGCTGGGTGATCCGCACTTCGAAGTGAATCTCACCCGTGGTCGTGGGTTGCCACCTGGCGCGACCGACGCGCTGGCCTGGGCGATCCTGGCGATGGGACTCTGGGGTGGGCTGGGCCTGATGGTGGCAGGACGCTGTCGCAGCCACCTGGCGTTGGTCTCGACCCTGACCGCAGCCTGGGTGTTGTACGGCCTGGTCGGCTACCCGCTGCTGAATGATTCAAGCTCCGCGCGTGGATTGATGCGCGACGTCGGCGCACGCCTCGCGTCGGATGCGGAGCTGGGGCTGGTGGCCTGGAAGGAGCAGAACCTGCTGATGGCCGACAGGCCGGCGGCCACGTTTGGATTCGAGAACCGCTGGCATGAGCAGCTGCAGGCGGCCGTGCGCTGGCAGCGGCTGGACCCCGGACGACGTTGGCTGCTGGTGAACGACGATGCCATGCAGGGCTGCATTGATCGTTCACGGGCGGAGATGGCAGGCATTTCCAACCGGCGGCGCTGGTGGCTGGTTCCTGCGGCGGTCGTAAGGGGCACCTGCGCGCCCACGGTGGCGGAACTGGAACGTGAGTACCTGCTGCAGGGGCCACCGGATGAGGACTGAACGAATGAGCGACGAACATGACGGCGCTGCGACAATCGAAGGCTCGCTCTGCCCTAGAATGAGCGCCGCTCCCGGCACCGTGCCGGTCTCCCGCCACCGACCCGCCGACCGCACCACGTGATCCCGCTTTCTCCGTCTACTTCCCGCACGTCGGGCTTCCTGGCCGGCGCCTATACGGTGGCGCTGGGGGCATTGCCGACGCTGTTGATGCTCACCATGGAAGGCGGCAGCGCAGGCTTCTATCTGGTGATCCTGTTGTCGCTGATCCTGCTGCTGATGCCCTCGGCATCGCCGGCCCTGCTGCCGGGCGCCGTTCGTCGCTATGCGTGGATGGGCATCGGCATGGGCGTGATGCTGGTGGGTGTTCTGGTCAGCCTGGGTGTGCATGGCATCTGGAAAGGGTCGGAGGTCGAAAAAGCGGCGCGCCTGCTGTCGATGCTGTTGATCCTGTTCGCGGCGCTGCGGGTGCCACGCAGGATCCTTGGGCGCGCCCTGTTGGGAACCCTGCCCGCAGTGTGGTCGGCAGCGGTGATCATTGGCTGGCTGGCGCTGGAAACCGGCGCGCGGCCTGCCACCCAGCAGTTCAACGCGGTGACCTACGGTGACCTGACCCTGTTGTTTGGTGTGTTGAGCCTGGTGTCACTGGGTCTGCCGGTGACCCGCTTTACCCGCATCGAGGCGACGCTGAAGCTGCTGACCGGCATCCTGGGCCTGGTTGCCTTCCTGTGGACGCAGACCCGCGGTGGCCTGCTGGCGATTCCCTGTTTCCTGCTGATCGGCCTGCTGGTGATGGGGCGTCGGCTTGGCCGCATGAAGATCCTGCTGGGCCTGGTACTTGCAGCGGGCGTAGGCATTGTCGCCACCCATGATGGCGCGCTGCGCGACCGCATCGATGCCGGCGTGAACGAGTATGGTGATTGCAGTGCGGACCACCTGGCCGATACGTCGGTCTGCATCCGCCTGCAGTTGTGGAGCGCGGCGGGCCACATGATCCGTGAGCAACCAGTGTTCGGTGTCGGCGGCGGCAACCGCTTCCGTCAGGAACTGGAACGGCTTGCCGAACAGGGCAAGGTCTCGACGATGGTCGCGCGTGATTTCGGCGAGACCCACAACGACCTGCTGTACTTCCTGGCCACCTACGGTGTGCTGGGCGGGCTGGGGCTGGTGCTGGTGTACCTGGCGCCCGCGCTGGTGTTCCTGCCACGCCTGTGGCGTGGCGACGAGCGATCGCGGTTGCATGCCGCTGCAGGGTTGAGCATCTGCGTGGCCTTCGCCGTCTTCGGCGTTACCGAAATGATGCTGCGTGACATGCGCACCGCGTCGTTCTATGCCGCCTGGGTCGCGCTGCTGCTGGCGCTGTCCGAGCCTCGCCGCCCCGATCAGCGCGAGCCTAGCGCCGCTTCGTAGCTGGCCAGGGTCGCATCGGCGAAGGTCTGCAGGCCGAACGCGGCTTCTGCATGGCGACGGGCGGCCATGCCCATTGCCGCCAGGGCCTGGCGCTGTTCGTACATCGCCTGCAACTGCGCCGCGATGGCGGCCACGTCACGGGTGGGTACGACCCAGCCGTCGACGCCCTGCTGGATGTTCTCCGGAAGACCGGCATAGTCGCTGACCAGCATCGGCCTGGCGCTGGCCATCATTTCGCGGCAGGCGAAGGAGATCGTTTCGATGTCGTTGGACAGCACGAAGCCGACGTCGCCGGCGGCGATCAGCGGGCGCGTATCGGCCAGCAGGCCGGTGAAGTGCACCTGCGCTGCGACCTCGCCGAGCGCCTGCACCTGTCCGCGCTGCTGTGCGTTGGGCAGGTGGCCGGCCACCGCCATGTGCACGTGTGGGCGGATGGCATCGGGCAGCAGGGCGATGGCCTGCGCCAGGTCGATCCAGCCCTTGTAGTCGTCAGTGCCGGCATTGCTGACCAGCACCAGGTCATCCGGATCCTGGGTCCATTGCTGCCGCATTGCCTGCCCCGCGTCGGCGGCCATCGGTGCAAAACGGGCCAGGTCGACGCCGTTGCGGACCACGTCGATCGGACAGCGGCGGTATGGGCCCTGCTCCAGCAGCCGCCCGGTATGGGCCGATACCGCGATCACGCGATCGGTGGCCCAGCGCGCACGGAAGGCATTGCCCAGGGTGTTGGTCGGCTTGCTGTTGTGCTTGGTGAGGATGATCGGCGGCCGGCGCATGCCGAGCAGGCTCTGCATCACGAAGCGGTGATCGCGTGCGCCGTTGACGTGGACCAGGTCGATGCCCTCGTCCCGCACCAGGCGGCGCAACGCGCGCTGTTCGGCCAGCTGCTGCGGCAAGGTCGGCAGGCCACTGCCGAAGGCCATCGGCAGGGCGGTCGCGATGCCCTCTTCGGCAACGGTGCGCAGCAGGCGGCTGTCGGCGGGGGCAGCGACATGGAGCGTGTGCTGGCCATGCAGGGCCCGCGCCAGGGATACGATGTACGTGGTGTGGCCGCCACCGTCGCCGTAGTGGAAGTTGGTGTACAGGATTTTCATGGGGGATCTTCGGGCAACGCGTGGTCAGTGTGACACAGCCGGCTCAGGACCGTTCCGCAGGTGCGACCGGGTCGGCCACTGCCTGGCCGTTGCCCAGCATCCACAGCATGATGGTCTTCTGCCGCACGTAGTTGGCGCGCACATAGGCGTAGACCAGGCCGTGCCAGCCATCGCGGAAGCCGCCGCGGAACAGGAAGCCGCGCCAGAACCGCCAGGCCGGGGCCAGCACCAGCTTGCCCAGCGTGGCCCGCTTGCCGCGCGCGAACTCGTGCTCGGCCATCATCCGCGCGTACTTCTCGGTCTTGGCCAGCTGCTGCTGCAATGACCGGTACGGGTAATGGATCAGGTCGCCGCGGAGGGTGCCCACACTGCCGTCGACACTGGCCGCCTCGTGGATCTCGCGCTTGCCGCGCCAGCCGCCCTGGCGGCGGTCGAACAGGCGCATTACCCGGTCCGGGTAGGCATTGCCGTGGCGCAGGAACTTGCCGAAATACTCCGACAGGCGGGCGAAGCGGAAGCCAGCGTGGCCGCTGAAGCCGCCGTCACGGGCCTGTTCGATGGCCGTGCGCAGCTCCGGGC
Organism: Stenotrophomonas sp. GD03654; assembly: GCF_029845105.1. Lineage (NCBI taxonomy): Bacteria > Pseudomonadati > Pseudomonadota > Gammaproteobacteria > Lysobacterales > Lysobacteraceae > Stenotrophomonas > Stenotrophomonas sp. GD03654. The sequence goes on from NZ_JAOCLC010000031.1 coordinate 17,402, forward strand.
TGATGCGCTCGTCGGCATCCAGGCACAGCACCCAATCGTGGCTGGCCTGCTCGACGCAGAATGCCTTCTGGCTGCGGAAACCCTCGAACGCGCGCTGGAGCACCCGGGCGCCGGCGGCCTCGGCGATGGCCACCGTGGCATCGGTGGAATACGAGTCCACCACCACGATCTCATCGCAGAAGGCCAGCGAGGCCAGGCAGTCGCCGATGCGCCCAGCCTCGTTGAACGCGATAATGCACGCCGAGATGCGAGGCCGTTCGATGGGAGCGGTCGTGGAGGACATGATGGCCGGGTACCTGTTGTTTGCGACGGAGCGCTATGCGCTGCCTATTCTCGCCCCGTTGGCGCAGGCCTTGCACGCCTCCGGGCAGGACGTCGCTGCCTGGTTCGAGGATGGCGCGGCCGGCAGCAGCCTGCCGGGGGTGCCCAACGTCGGCCTGAAGCAGGCCCTGGCGATGCGCCCGCGGGCCGTGTTCAGCGCCGCCAACTGGGTGCCGACCTTCCTGTCCGGGGCCAAGGTGCAGCTGTTCCATGGCTTCAATGTGGAGAAGCGGGACAGTGCGCGCGGCCACTTCCGGGTGCGTGGCATGTTCGACCTGTACTGCACGCAGGGGCCGGCCACGACCGCACCATTCCGCGAGATCGCTGCCCTGCAGGGCCATTTCGCGGTGGCCGAGACCGGCTGGCCGAAGCTGGACCCGCTGTTCCGCGACGATGGTGGCGAGAGCGCCGCGCTGCGAGCGGCGGCAGGTGGGCGTCCGGTGATCCTGTTTGGCTCGACCTTCACCGAGCGGCTCAGCGCCGCTCCGCACCTGCATGCGCAGATCGCCGCCGATATCGCCGCAGGTGGCCACTACTGGCTGCTGACCCTGCACCCCAAGTGCCCGCCCGAACTGTTCGAGCGCTACCGCGCGCTGGCCGGTGCCAATGCCCGTTTCATCGAGCCGGAACAGGTCATGGCCGCGCAGCGTGCCGCCGACGTGCTGGTCTCGGATACCTCATCGATCGTCTCGGAGTTCATCGTCCAGCACAAGCCGGTGGTGACCTTTCGCAACCGCGTGCCGAAGGCGCACATGATCGACTTCGACGACCCGGCGCAGCTGCCGGCGATGCTGCAGCGCGCGTTGCATCCGGACGCCGCGCTGCAGGCGGAGATCGTGCGCTATGCCGATGCCATCCATCCGTATCGCGATGGCCGTTCCAGCGAGCGCGTGATCACGGCCACCGAGGATTTCCTGTCCGGTGAAATGGGCGCGCTGCGGCGCAAGCCGTTCGGCAGCTGGGTGCGCGATCTGCAGATCCGCAAGGACCTGGGCTACTGGGGGCCGTCGCAGCGGTGACGTAGGTCCTGTAGAGCCGAGCCCATGCTCGGCTCTACGGTAGATCCACGCCATGCGTGGATGGCGGTTCAATGATCGGCCGCGCTACCAGCGCAGCTTGCGCCGTGCCAGCGCTGCGGCCAGCTGCTCCATCACCTGCTGGGCCTGTGCCTGCGGCAGATGGTGCAGGGTCAGTGCCACATCGCCATGCGCGCCGGCGGTATCCAGCTGCAGGCTGCTGGTGCCGAGCAGCTTGTCCAGCGGTGAGCGCTGCAGGCGCAGGCCCTGCACCTTGTCCAGCTCGGCCCAGCGCCACCAACGCTTCCACCAGCCGCCGCGCACCGCCACGTAGTGGTCGTCCAGGTACCAGCCCATGCGTGCCATCTGCCGGTGCGCGACCAGCAACGCTACCGGCAACCAGGCCAATACCACCAACCCCCACGTTTCCCAGCGCCAGTACGCGGCTGCCGCCAACAGCGGTACCACCACCAGTGCGCCCAGGCACAGCCGCCACCAGCCGCGCTGCGGAATGGACTGCCACTGCGCCGGTGGCCATTGCAACTGTGGCAGCAGGTGCCGCACCAGCTGCTCGCAACGCGTACTTGACGCCAGGGGTGCCAGTTCGCGCAGGGCACGGTCCTCATCGCGCGAGGGCCCGCCAGCGGCACTGTCGATGCGGAGCTGGCGCAGCCCGAACCAGCGCTGCAAAGTACCTTCGCGCAACGTCCAGGCCTGGATGCGGCGGCGCGCCACGCTGCTGCGGGTGCGGCTGAGCAGACCGGCCGACACGGTCAGGCGACGATCCTGCTCGCTGAGGGTGAAGCCGTGGTAGCGCAGCAGGGTCAGCACCACCGACAGTATGCGTAGTGCCAGCCAGCCCAGCAGCAGTGCGGCAGCCAGCAGCAGGAAGGCGCCGGCCATGCCGGGGTGCAGATGGCTGGCGTAGCCGAAGGCCTCGCGGCCACCACGCTCGATGGCATCGTCCATCACCGGCCGTGGCACGGTCTGGAACAGCACGCCGAATGCGGCCACCGCCAGCGCCCAACCGCGGTTGGAGAGCAGGCCCATGCGCACCACATCCCAACCGGACAGGCGCAGCAGCACGTGTTCGCGGTCGGCGTTGGCAATGGGCGGCGCATCAACGGCGTCGGCGGCCTGTGGCGCCTGCCCGCGCTGGCGCACCAGCCGCTCCAGCGCCAGCGCCTGGTCCAGCTTCAGCACGCGCATCTCGGCTTCCGGACGCACGCCGCCGGCCGATTCCAGGCGCAGCTCGGCGACGCCGAACAGGCGGTGCAGCGGGTTCTGCCGTACTTCCACGTTGTGGATGCGGGCGAACGGGATCTCGCGGCGGTTGCGTGCCAGCAGGCCACTGCGCACGGTGATCGCATCGCTGCCGATGCGGTAGCGGTAGCTGAGGTACTGCAGCACCGATACCAGCACCAGTGCTGCGATCGCCGACAGCGGGATCAGCTGCGCCCACATCGGGTCGCGGTCGCCGCGCTGGCCGAACACCAGCAGCGCAACCAGTGGCAGGAAGTAGTGGCGCAGCTGCATCAGCAGCACGAACAGCCATGACCAGGGGTGCAGGCGGTGATCCTCGCCACCGGCGGGCAGCGATGCGGGCAGGGGCGGCGGCAGGCTCACAGGGCGTCGGCGTCCTGATCGAGCTGATGAGACAGGGTGTCGCGCAGGCGCTCGGCATCTGCCTCGTCCAGGCCACTCACGGTCACCGCGCTCATGCGGGTACCGGCGGTGTGCACGATCAGTGTGGCCAGGCCAGCGCGGCGCTCCAGCGGCCCCCGGCGCAGGTCCAGGTGCTGCACTCGCGAAATCGGAATGCGCGTTTCCAGTTGCCACATCAGGTCGCGGCGCAGGCCCAGGCCCTGTGCGTCCAGCCGCCAGCGGGTGCGGGTCAGGCGCCGGCGGCCCAGCCACGCACCGAAAACGATGCCGATCAGCAGCCCAAGGGCGGCAGTCCACAGGCCGCCGGGCAGATCGAAGAACCATGCGGCCGCGGCCAGTGGCAGCCCCGGCACGAACAGACCACCGAAAGCGCCTTCCAGTGCAGCGAGACGGGCGGCGCGTTGCGGCAGCGGCTGCCAGGCATCGGTGGGCGGGGAGGTCAGGGAAACGTCGGTCACGCGGGCTCCGTCAGGCGGCAGGGCAGGCGATGGCGGCCGTGACCGCACCGCGCAGACGGTAGCAGGTCGGCTGCGCTACTGGGCAGCCTGGATCAGCGCGTCCACATCCAGCATGTGGCCTGCGCGATCAGCCTTGGTGCGCAGGTAGTGTTCGTTCTCGGCGGTGATCTCGCCGGTGACCGGAATGCAGTCCAGCACTTCGATGCCGGCGTTGCGCAGCCGCTGTGCCTTGGTCGGGTTGTTGCTGAGCAGGGCCACGCGCGAAATGCCCAGGCCATGCAGCATCGCCACCGCGCTGCCGTAGCGGCGCTCGTCGGCGCCGAAGCCCAGCTGTGCGTCGGCGTCGATGGTGTCCAGGCCGTCATGCTGGTAGCCATAGGCGCGCATCTTTGCGGCAATGCCGGTGCCGCGGCCTTCCTGGTCCAGGTACAGCAGCACGCCGCCACCCAGCTCCTTCAGCTTGCGCAGGCCACGCCGCAGCTGGTCGCCGCAGTCGCACTTGAGCGAGCCGAACAGGTCACCGGTCAGGCACGAGGAGTGCACGCGCACCGGCACCACGGCCGACAGGTCCGGCTCACCGACGATGATCGCCACCTGGTCGCGCTGGGCCACGCCACCGCGGAACACCGCGAAGGTGGTCATGCCGACATCGCGCAGCGGTACCGGCGAACGTGCCACCAGTTCGTAATCGTGGGCCGCATGGGCCGCGCCTTCGGCGAGGTCGCACAGGGCCACTTCGGCAGCACCGTCGAAGGTGCGGTCATCGGCGTCCAGGCGCACCGCCACCATGGCCGGCAGCAACAGGCCGAGGCGGGCCAGTTCCACGGCGCCGGCATCGAAGGCGTCACCGGCGCTCCAGCCGTCCGGCATCGGGCCGGGTTCGCGCAGGTAGCCCAGCGAGGGCAGGGCATCGAAGGCAACGCCGGCCAGCGGCAGGCGCGCGCCCTCAGGTGCCTCCACGCCGAGTACCCGGGCGCGGGTGGCGGTCAGGAACAGGTAGTGGCGTTCGCACGCGGCGCTGGCGAAGGCGGCGAAGCTGCTGGCGGTGGCGCTGTCCAGCGCGATTACCGCCAGGCGCTGGCCCTGGCCATCGTGGAGCAGGACCGGGCGACCGGCGCGCAGTTCGGCAACCGCGCGTTCGCAGCGGATCGCGGCCGGATCGCCGAACAGGGAAGAAGCAGCAGGCATGGCAGGACCGGGGGAGGCGGACATCGCAGTCTCTATGGGGGCGCCGGCGTCGTATTCAACGTGCTGCGGCCGCCGGTCGCAGGGACCCGGCGGGCGTCAGTGCGGGTGTTCCTCAGTCGCGTACGGGTCTTCCTCGCCGCTGCCCGGTGGCCGCAGCGTATAGCGCTTGTAGGTCCACTGGTACTGCGCCGGATCTCGGCGGGCGATGCGCTCGATGCCGGCATTGAGGGCGGTGGCGGCTACCTGCGGGTCCGGGTCGGCCACGGCCGGGTCGGTCGGCTCGATGTGCAGGGCGAATTCCATGTCCGGCCCGATGCGCTCGCACCAGCCATACAGCACGGTGGCGCCGGTGCGCTCGGCCAGGCGGTTGACCAGGGTCATGGTCAGCGCCTGCACGCCGAAGAACGGCACGAACACGCCGTCGCCGGCCTTGGGCTGCTGGTCGGGCAGGATGCCGGTGGCACCGCCGTCCTTGAGCACCTTGAACAGCTGGCGCACGGCCGGACCTTCGGCGCGCACCTGCTGCACGTTCTGGCCGCCCCGCACCAGCTGCAGGAAGGCATCGCTGGCCTCGTCCTCCGGCGGTTTGTAGACGATGGCGATCTGCCCGCGCGAGGCCAGCCACTGGTTCAGCAGCTCCCAGTTGCCGAAGTGCGGCGCGGCCACGATCACGCCCTTGCCGCTGGCCAGGGCTGCGTCGTACAGGGCCTCGCCATGGCGCTGCTTCAGATGCAGGCGCAGGTTGTCGGCCGGCCTCTGGCTCCACAGGCGCAGGGTCTCGATGGCCTGCAACGCGGTGGAGCGCAGCAGATCGCGGTGCAGGCGATCGCGTGCAGCGCCGTCCAGCTCCGGGTAGGCCAGTTCCAGGTTGCGCCGGGTGACGCGGCTCTCACGGGCGTTGAGATTGATCCACGCCCACGCGAGGGCGCGCGCGAACCCCCGCAGCAGTGGCCAGGGCAGGCGAGCGAACAGGGTGGTGGCGCGATAGACCAGCCGGGCTTTGCGTTGCGGATTCATCGGCGCCAGTTTAGCCAAGGGCGCTGCTATCGTGGCCGGCCCTGTTCATTGGAAGCCCACGATGCTCGTCCTGATCCAGCGTGTCAGCCAGGCCGCCGTCCATGTCGATGACGAGGCGGTGGGGCAGATCGGCCCGGGCCTGCTGGCGCTGGTGGGCATGGAGCCGGGCGATACCGAGGCCCAGCTGCACCGCATGGCCGAGCGCCTGCTGGGCTACCGGGTGTTCGCCGACGAGGCCGGAAAAATGAACCGGTCGCTGCGCGACACCGGCGGTGGGCTGCTGCTGGTCAGCCAGTTCACTCTGGCGGCCGACACCCGATCGGGCATGCGGCCCAGCTTCACCAGCGCCGCGCCGCCGGACGAGGCTGAACGCGGGTTCAATCGCTTTGTCGAGATCTGTCGTGAAAATCACGCGCCAGGGGTGGAAACGGGTCGATTTGGTGCCCATATGGTCGTCAGCCTGGTCAATGACGGTCCCGTGACCTTCCTTCTCAGGCCCTAGGCCGCCGGGACCACCGCCCGGCAGGCCGGGCCCCGGGCTGGTATAATGCTACGTTCCCTATTTCTCCCTAGCCGGTGGCGCGAGCACTACATGGCCAACGAACGTCCTGCCCAATCCGAAATCAAGCAACTGATCAGCAAGGGCCTGGAACAGGGCTACCTGACCTACGCCGAAGTCAATGACCATCTGCCGGACGACATGGTCGACCCGGAACAGATCGAAGACATCATCGGCATGATCAACGGCATGGGCATTGATGTCCATGAAGTTGCGCCGGATGTGGAAACCCTGCTTCTCAACGACGGCAACACCGGTAACCGCGAAGTCGATGACACCGCGGCCGAAGAAGCCGCCGCCGCGCTGAGCGCGCTCGACACCGAAGGTGGCCGTACCACCGACCCGGTGCGCATGTACATGCGCGAAATGGGCACCGTCGAGCTGCTGACCCGCGAAGGCGAAATCGCCATCGCCAAGCGCATCGAGGAAGGCCTTTCGCAGGTCCAGGCTGCATTGGGCCAGTTCCCGGTCTCGGTCGAGTCGCTGCTGACCGACTACGAAGCCCACAAGGAAGGCAAGAAGCGCCTGGCCGAAGTGATCGTCGGCTTCAACGACCTGGCCGACGAAGTGCCTGCGCCCGCCGCTGTCGTTTCCGATGATGGCGATGATGCCGACGCCGAAGCCGACGAGGACGAGGACGATGATGTCGAGGGTGGCGAGGAAGAAGCCGCACCGACCGGTCCGGACCCGGAGGAAGTCGCTGCGCGCATGCAGGCGCTGAGCGATGCCTTCAATGCCTTCAAGAAGGCGGCGACCAAGGGCGACAAGAAGAACCTGCCGCGCCTGCGCGAAGAGATGTCGGCGGTGTTCGTCACCCTGAAGCTGCCGCTGCCGCTGACCGATGTGCTGACCAAGCAACTGCGCGACACCATGGCGTCGATCAAGGCCCATGAGCGCCGCGTGCTGAACCTGGCCACCGTCACTGCCCGCATGCCGCGCAAGGACTTCATCCGCTCCTGGGAAGGCAACCAGACCAATCTGGAGTGGGTGGAAGACGCGCTGAAGCGCAAGCAGAAGTGGTCTTCGGCCCTGCGCGAAGTGAAGGACCAGATCATCGCCGAACAGCAGGCGACGATCGACATCGAGAAGCTGACCCAGCTGGACCTGGAAGAGCTGAAGGAAATCAGCCGTGCCATGGCCTACGGTGAAGCCAAGGCGCGCAAGGCCAAGAAGGAAATGGTCGAGGCCAACCTGCGCCTGGTGATCTCGATCGCCAAGAAGTACACCAACCGCGGCCTGCAGTTCCTCGACCTGATCCAGGAAGGCAACATCGGCCTGATGAAGGCCGTGGACAAGTTCGAGTACCGCCGTGGTTACAAGTTCTCGACCTATGCCACCTGGTGGATCCGCCAGGCGATCACCCGCTCGATTGCCGACCAGGCACGCACCATCCGTATTCCGGTGCACATGATCGAGACGATCAACAAGTTGAACCGCATTTCCCGCCAGATGCTCCAGCAGTACGGCCGCGAGGCTACGCCGGAGGAGCTGGCCAAGGAAATGGACATGCCGGAAGACAAGATCCGCAAGGTGATGAAGATCGCCAAGGAGCCGATCTCGATGGAAACCCCGATCGGCGACGACGAGGATTCCCATCTGGGCGACTTCATCGAGGACACCAACGTGGAGTCCCCGATCGAGAACACCACCAACATCAACTTGTCTGAAACCGTGCGCGACGTGCTGGCCGGCCTCACCCCGAGGGAAGCCAAGGTGCTGCGCATGCGCTTCGGCATCGACATGAACACCGACCACACGCTGGAAGAGGTCGGCAAGCAGTTCGACGTGACCCGCGAGCGCATCCGCCAGATCGAAGCGAAGGCCCTGCGCAAGCTGCGTCACCCGAGCCGCTCGGAGCAGCTGCGCAGCTTCCTGGATATCGATTGACGGGTATCCGCTGCATATGAAGCATCCGACAGACCCCGCGGAAGCGGGGTCTGTTTTTTTTTGCCTGCGGTCTCGTCCGCGTTGCACGCGACGGGATAGGATGCGTGTCCTGTTTTCGCACTGGTCAATGGAATGCCGATGAAACTGCCGATCTTGCTGCTCTCGCTGTCACCGCTGGTTGCCTGGGCGGATATTCCACAACCACCGGCATGCAATGCCGAGAGTTTCTTCAGCAGCCAGTTCGACTATGCCGTGGGTCGCGTGGTCGACGCCGGGCAGGTGCTGCTGCTGGGCGAGGCAGAAGGCTGCCTGGACGAGGAACGGGAGGGGTGCCGCAGTGGCGAGGAGATGGAACCGGGGACCGGCCTGGTGATCGGCGACAGCTGGAACAACTACTACTGCGTGAAAGCACGTTCGCCGAGCAAGGAAGTGGTGGGCTGGGCGCCGGAGTCGCGCGTGATGAAAACGAGCAACTACTACGAGACCAGCTTGACCAGCTGGGTCGCCCATTGGGAACGCAGTGACGGAAATGCCATCGACATCGCGGCCAAGGGGGACGCATTCGAGCTGAGCACGCAGGAGGGCGGCGAGGGGGCGGCACCGCGGGTCCTGGGCCGCGCTGCACCGGAGGAGGACGAAGACGTACTGCATCTGCGCCAGGGTGACTGCACTACACGCGTACTGCTGCGCGGCGCCGACCTGGTGGTGGCTGACAACGGACAGTGTGGCGAGCACGAGCGCCGCCTGCGCGGTGAGTACCACAACCGTGCGCCGTTGGATCGGTTGATGCAGCGCCTGGGGCAGTAGTGGCGCGCAGTGGAAACCCTTTGCCGGCCTCACTACACTGTGAGGCTGCGCCGGGCCTATAGCTCAACGGTTAGAGCAGGGGACTCATAATCCCTTGGTTTCAGGTTCGAATCCTGATGGGCCCACCACATCGCTGTCCAACGAAGTCCAGTGACGAAGCCCCGATGGCGTCTGGCTGGTGCATCAGGGGGCGCCAGGGGCAGCACCTTGCGGCGATGCCCCTTCATTGAAGGGCCCTCAGGATCGCGGCAGATTCTCGATGGGACCAACGCGACCGGGCGGGGGCGGCTGACAGTTGCCGAAGCACCCGCCACCACCGGGGAACCAGCCGCCGATCCCGCCACCACCGCCAGTGCCACCTCCGCCACCGCCACCGCCAGACGGCGGTGTCGAGGCGAAGCTGTCTTCAGTGCCGCCTGACTCTTCTGCCGACTTCCCGCACGGCTTGCTGACGGTGATCATGCTTGAGCCGGTCATCATCATGATTTTCGTCTTGTACATGACGTTGCCGACGAAGGACGTGTTGCGCCATGCATCGGCACCGAAGGTCCTTTCAGCGGTCTCATCCAGTTTCTTCAGGAATGCCCGGTTGGGTGCCTCTGCGGACGAGGCACCGGCTTGCTTGGCCGCCGCAATATCCTTCAGGTCGACCGATATCGAGAACGGGAGCATTGGAAGAACGGTGCAGGCCAGAGCAACACCGGTAATGGTGAAAGCTGCGGTGGCCAGGGCGAATTTACTTACAGGTTTCATTGCCATCCTTGCGAGTTGTCAACGGGGAACGGGCGGTAATCGGGAACGAACGGGTTGCCCGTTCTTCCCTGGTAGAGCTGGTTGAAGGTAGCGTTCAGGCGAAGCGCTTCGGCCTCCCCCTGCATCCGCTCCTCGATGGTGAGTGGCGCAGAGAACATGATTTCCCTGCCAAGCGCAGCGGAAGGGTCTGCGCGCATCTCCAGGACACGCGAAACCGCGTATGCGTTGATGTTTCCCGCTCGACCGGTGGATGCGAAATGTGTCGCAAGCAACTGCAACGCAAAGTAGTTGCCGTCCACGGCGGACGACATCATCTGGTCCAGGGCCGCTCGATCGGGGAGCCTTCTCGAGTCCAGGATCGTGCGGGCAAGCTTGTCGCCGTTATTGGCGGCCTGTTCCAGCAACGCATCCGGCGCGCTGGAGTAGGAAGCCCACTGCGCGGTATTCGGATAGCCGTGTTCGTCCAGCCAGCGTTGCTCCTCGCGGCTACGCCCATCAAAGGGATCATCGTCCTTGGGCTCCATGGCATCGCGATTCTGCGGAACACCGGGAAACAGCATGCTCGTGCTGTTGGCAGGCCGTAACGCGGGTGACGCCGCCGAAGGTGTCGGCGCGGCGGGATTCTCGCGCGGTCCTCCCGCCTGTCCAACCTTCGGTGCTGCTTGCGAGGCCTGTGGCGTGGGGCGAAGGAGGAGAAAGGCGGCTACTGCTCCCGTGGCGAGTGCGGCAACGATGAGTGCTGCAGCGAATTTCTGCGATGAACTTCTGTATTCCATGAGGGTGGTGCAGTTTCCTTGCGATGAACACTGAGTCTGGTACGCGACGCAACAACGTTGGAGTTGCTCGCGCAACTGAAACGGAGTGCACGCAGGTCGCCGGTGATGGATTCGATCCCGTGTGCACATCTGCATCGCCCGCATAGAACGGAAAAGTGGTGCGGCCTCCCCCAGTCCTCTGTGGTCTGTATTCATTTCTTGTTTACGTTCTGGTCCGGCACACGCTTCGGGCCCGGTGCCGGGCGACCCGTTGCACATCAACGACTACGGGTCACTAACAGAGCTGCGGGAACCGCCACAAGCCTATTGGAAGGAGTCCCGCGCCTTTGTTTCGGCGCAGGGACTCCGCTTGCTGGAACCTCCCGGCTGAGGCCCGCTCAGCCGCAGACAGCGCAACACCGTCCATCGCCGCCCCCTGTGTCGAATGACACATGCCCAACCATTTCTGCTGGCGAGAAGATGACGGCATCCCGAAGTGGAGTGATCTGATGCCTGGTACGCTCAGTCGTCGCACCTTCCTGGCCAGTGCCGCTGCCGTTCCAGCGGCCGCGCTCATGCCGGCGGGCATTGCTACCGGGAAGACATATGCAGTCCTTACTGAGAGCTTGATCGAGACGGAACGGGATGCAATCCGCTCCGCCATGAAAGGCAGCGACATCGGTGCCGCTGCCGTCTGCCTGGTCGAAGACGGGCAGGTGCGCTGGGCCGAGGGCTTCGGGTACGCATCGGGCGACGGTAGTGCAGCAGTAGACGCCAGTACGATGTTCAGCATCCAGTCCACCTCGAAGAATTTCGCGGCGGTGGCGGTGCTGTTGGCCGTGCAGGACGGCATCCTTGAGCTGGACGCGCCCATTACCCACCATCTGCCGTCGTTCACGGTGCGCAGCCGCTTTGAGCATTCACCGCAGGAGCACATCACGCTGCGCCTGCTGCTCGCCAACCGTGCTGGATTCACGCACGAGGCGCCGCTGGGCAACAACTACGAACCGGCGTCACCGGGCTTTGATGCGCATGTCCGAAGCATCTCCCAGACATGGCTGCGCTTTCCGGTAGGTACGCGCTACCGCTATTCCAACCTGGGCTTCGACCTTGCAGGCCATGTCCTTGAACAGGCTGCGGGTGTCGATTACCCGCAGTGGCTGCGGCGTCGGATCTTCGAGCCGCTGGGAATGCGCGACAGTACGGCGGATGCGTCGGTCTATCTGGCAAGCAAGGGCCGCGCATTGGGAACCCAGGAAGGCTTCGTGCAGGTACCGCCGGTGACGCCACTGGTGGTGTCCGGTGGCGTCTGGACCAGTGCTGCCGACATGGCGAAGTATCTTGGCTTCATGCTTGCTGGCGGTAAGGCAGGCACGCAGCAACTGCTCGCACCTCATCTCTGGGACGAGATGCATGGCTTCGGCCTGGGTGGCGACTACGGGCTAGGTGTGATGCGCAGCGAGCGCCGCTACGGCAGCACACCGGTACGGCTGCTGCACCACCGCGGTGGCGGCTTCGGATTCGGTTGCGTTTTCACGTACTGCCCGCAGGCGCAGGTGGGTTTCGCTGCAATGTTCAACCGTGCGACGTCCGCAGGGTACGGCTTCGGCGAGCGTCTGCTCGATCGACTGTTGTCGGCGCGTTTCGGACCACGGCAGCCCCGGGTGCCGGTATCGTCGCTGGCGCCGATCCGATTGAACCAGAGCCAGCTGCAGCGGATGGCGGGAAACTGGATTGGTCGCAGCGCCAAAGCGAAGATTGTGGCTGCCGAAAATGGTGAATTGCTGTTGCGTCGAGAGGCCAGTGAAGCGGGTACCCGGCTTGCGGCCATCGACGGCGATCAACTGTTTACCGAAGGCGCCGATGGAGAGGTTGCGACGTACCGTTACCATGCGGCAACGGACATGCTGCCTGCGCATCTGGAATGTACGAACGGGGAAGATGGCCTGGACCAGAACGACACCATGGAGATGCCTGCCGGGCCGAATACCCTCCATTGGCACCCCTGGTTGGGTCGCTATCGCATCGACCAATGGGGCAAGCCGTCAATGTCCGTTGTGCTGGAGCAACGACAGGGCTGGCTGTACATCGATGGCATCCGCCTGGTTGCTGAAGTGGAGCCTGGCCTGTTGTTCACCAGCGATGGCGAAGCCGTGGACTTCCGTGGCCTCCAGCCGACGTGGCGCAACCTGCGCTTGCAGCGCGTCCGCAATGCGGACGCTGGCTGATGCCTGCGTGGCGTTGGGTCAGGCGCGCCGCCCCCGGCCGTCAATGCTGTAGCGCCCGGCGCCTGTGCAGGCCAGCAGCAGGAAGCCACCGGCCAGCCCAAGGTTCTTCAGGAACATGATCTGCTGGGTCTGGTCGGCGAAGTTGTGGTGGAAGATGAAGGCGGTGACCAGGCTGAAACCCACCAGCACCACCGACACCAGCCGGGTCTGGAAGCCGAGCAGGATGCATAGTCCGCTGCCGATCTCGAAGGCGATGGTGGGCCAGAGCAGGAGGCCGGGCACGCCCATGGCTTCCATGTAGCCCTGGGTGCCGTTGAGATCACCGAGCTTGCCCAGGCCGGAGACCAGGAACAGCGCCATCAGCAGGATGCGTGCAAGCAGGTAAGCGAGCGAGTGGGATGCGTGGCTCACGTCGGTGTCCTCGGAGATGGCCGTCGAGGGTGATCGGAGCCCACCGGCGGTGAAGCCTGTGTCTACGCGAGGCGCAAGGCGCCTTGACAGCTGGCGGTTCGCAGGAGACCTTTCTCCCATGACGATTGATATTGAATCGCTCAGCCTTCGGGAGCTGGGCGCCTTGGTGGTTGCCGCTGAACAGCGGAAACAGCTGATTTCCAGCCGCCGTCCGGCCAGTGCGGTGCGACGGATGCTGAAAGCCGCCGCGGCCGAAGCCGGCTACACCCTCGAAGAACTCTTCGGTGGGGAAGCCTCGGAAACACCTGCGCCTGCCCGCAAATCCGCCCGCCGTAAATCCGGCAAAGTCGCGCCCAAGTATCGCGACCCGGAATACAAGCGCCTGACCTGGACCGGTCGCGGGCGCATGCCGCGCTGGTTGGCGTCCAAGGTGTCGATGGGCCACAAGGCCACCGATTTCCTGATTCCTGGCTTGGCCAGGCCGACCGCTGGCAAGACCAGCACCATCGGCAAGCGGACCGTCATCAAGAAGGGATGAGGCTGCGGCACTGCTACCCTGCCCGGGTCTTTCAACCGAGGAGCACGGGATGGCACACGAGGGTGGCATGACGATCACGCCGAAAGTCCTGTACACAGCTGCAGGCGCGGCCGTGCTGGTCAGCCTGCTGGCCTGGGCGGTGGAATGGAGCGGAATGGCCTATGTCTGCCCATACTGCCGCGTGCAGCGCACGGTCATCGGCGTGCTGGGTGTGCTGACGCTGTTCGCGCGACCGGGCGGGCTCATCGTGCCGTGGTTGTCGTACACCGCGGGCGGCTTCGCGTTCGTGGTCGCGGCGATGCAGCACTTCAACGGCTGGAAGCGTATTTCCGCCGGAGATTTCAGCTTCAACGCGCAGTGGTACATCGATCCATGGCTGCTGTCAGGCTGCGCGATGCTGATCCTGGTGGCACAGCTGATGCTGGTGCAGGCTGCGTGTCGGCGCAGTCTGCGCTGATGCCTCTGCCCACGGGGCGTAGCCTCAGGCGTTCTGGAATACCGCCAGCTGCGCGGCGAACGCGCGCTGGTACGCCGGTCGTTGCGTTGCGCGTGCCACATAGGCGACCACCTGCGGGTGCTCGTCTAGGAGGCCGCTGCTTTTCAGGCGTAGCAGCACCGAGACCATCATCAGGTCGCCGGCGCTGAATTCGCCCTCCAGCCACGACGCCGAGCCCAACCAGGCGGACAGTTGTGACAGCCGCGTACGCACGCGCTCTTCAAGCATCGGCAGACGCTGCGCATACCAGGGCTGCTCGCGCTCCAGTACCCAGGCCATGGAGCGTTCGACGATGGGCGGCTCCACCGTGTTCAGCGCGGCAAACATCCACATGATCGCGCGCATGCGTGCAGCCGGATCGGCTGGCAGCAGGCCGGGGTGTTGCTCGGCCAGGTGCAGCACGATCGCGCCGGATTCGAACAGGAGCCGGCCGCCGTCCTGCCAGGTGGGAATCTGCCCGAAGGGACTGCGCGCCAGGTGCGCGGGCTGCTTCATCTCGGTGAAGCTGAGCAGCTGCACATCATAGGGCACAGCCAGTTCCTCCAGCGCCCAGCGTACGCGCATGTCGCGGGCCAGGCCTTGGCCACGGTCGGGGGAGGTGGCGAAGGCGGTGAGGATGGGAGGCATGGGAACAGTCCGCGCGGTCAAGGAAGGTTTGATGATCTGACGAGCGAGTGTGCCGAAAATCGACAGGGGCGGTGCCCTGCACGTCGCCTGCACGTGATCTGCACGCAGGCACTGTCCTGGATCGATCAGTCTGCCGGGGTCATCCGCAGAGACAGGTAGCAGGAATGAATACCCCCGGGAAACCGAAGCCTAGTTGGCGCCAGAGAAACGTGCTGATGGGAGTGCTCGCCGCAGTCCTGGTGATCGTGGTGATCATCCTCTTCATACCTTGGTGAGTTGCCCAGGATCGCTCGATGTGATCCACGCGCCACTGTGACGTGAAGCAGTCAGTGCGGGTTGGGTGAAGTGATGTGCGTATCAATCGTTGCTCACCTGCGAACTACACGAGCATGTCCAGAGTGGATCCGCAGGCAGCGCAGTCGAGGCTGCTTTTCTCCCCCGAAACGACGATACAGGAGCAACGCCATGAGCACCCAGTCCACCATCGAACATCGCCTCAACGACCTGATCGAGATCGCCCGTGACGGCAAGTCGTTCTATGAAGAAGCCGCGACCAAGGTGAAGGACGCCGAGCTTTCGGCCCTGTTCACTCGCATTGCCGGCGTCAAGGGCCGCATCGTGGCCGCATTGAGTGGCTCGGTTGCAGCCAGCGGTGGCAAGCCTGCCGAGCATGGCACCGTGGTCGGCTCGATGCAGCAGTTCTACGGCAAGGTCCGCGCCGCGTTCGGCGATACCAACTACGGCTATGTGGCCGAGTTGGAGGAATCCGAAGACCGCCTGCTGGGTGCGTTCAAGGACGTGCTGAAGGACAACGAGCTGCCGCCGGCAGTGCGTCAGGTAGTGACCCAGCTGCTGCCGGAAGTGCAGGAATGCCACAACGTGATGCGCGCGCGCAAGCATGCGATGAAGGCGGCTTGATGATCATCGGCGGCCCACTCCCCGGGGTCGCCGCGGCCGGGGCGGCATCGCTGCCCCGGTCACCCTGAACCGGTCGCTGCTACACTCTGACCGGTTCCGCACGGTCAACGATGGACACCATGAACAACGGGAACGGTCCGCAGACAGTTCGCTGAGCCGCAACAACGAAGCAGACGTTGTTGCGGTGCCCATCCCTGCGATGCACGCGAGATGGATGGATCACCGCCGGATTCACTCTGGGCGGAGACTCCCCGTGTTCAATCGACAGGCCCCGCGTTGGGCCCATACCCTGCCATCGGCCATTGCGCTGATGGCGCCGTTCGACCTCCTGGCCTCGCTGGCCATGGATATCTATCTCCCCGTAGTGCCCTTGATGCCAAATGCGTTGGGTGCATCGCCTACGCTGGTGCAATTGACGCTGAGCATCTACATGCTGTTGCTCGGCATCGGCCAACTGCTGTTCGGCCCGTTGTCCGACCGCATCGGGCGGCGGCCGGTGCTGCTGCTGGGGGCGTTGCTGTTCACCGTTGCGTCGTTTGCGTTGGCGCTGTCCAGCAGTGGCGGCGCATTCCTGGCTTGGCGCACCGTGCAGGCGGTGGGGGCGTCGGCGGCATTGGTGGCGACCTTTGCCACGGTGCGTGATGTATACGCGGATACAGCGGAAGGCGCGTCGCTGTACGGGCTGTTCGCTTCAATGCTGGCCTTCGTACCGGCGCTGGGGCCGATGCTGGGGGCACTGGTGGCAACGGCAGCGGGGTGGCGCGTGATCTTCGTGCTTCTGGGCGTGCTTGGCGCGGTTGCCGGCCTGCGCGCGCAACGCCAGTGGCAGGAAAGCCGCCCAGCATCTGGTGCAGAAGCGGGACCGGCACTACAGAGGGTGCTTCGCAGTGGCGCCTTCTGGGCATACACGCTGGGATTCAGTGCGGCGATGGGTACGTTCTTCGTGTTCTTCTCGATTGCACCGCGCGTGCTGGTCGAGCGCATGCAGTATTCGCAGATCACGTTCAGCCTGGCGTTCGCGACAGTGGCACTGGTGATGATCCTCACTTCGCGCGTGGCGAAGCGGTTCATTGCACGCTGGGCGGTACGTGGCACTTTCCTGCGCGGGCTCTGCGTGATGATGGTGGGTGTGCTGCTGATGGCGCTCGCTGCGGTGTTTCCACTGTCATTTGCCAGTGTCGTGCTGCCGATGTGGGGCATTGCGGTGGGGCTGGTGATGGTCGTTTCGGTGGCCGCCCATGGCGCGTTGCGTGATTTCGCCGACGCGTCGGGTACGGCGGTGGCGCTTTACTACGCCGTACAGAGCGTGATCGTGGCCGGCTTCGGGACACTGGCTACCGTCTTGTTGCCAGGGGACACGGTGTGGCCGCTGGTGGCCTATGGCCTGCTGTTGCCCCTGGCAAGTCTGATCGCTGTGGCGGCGTTGCGGTGCCACATAGCCTTGGGCAGTGAATAAAAATGGGGCGGCCAAGAGGCCGCCCCAACCTGTCAATCGATCATGTGCGTGGCGTTAGAAGCGCACCGACCAGCGCACGTTCGCACTGTGGTCGCGGCTCTCGCTGCCGTACTGGCCGCTGTAGCCCAGATCCAGCTGCTGACGCGGTGTCAGCCACGCGGACAGGCCCAGTTCGGCCACCACGGCGTTGTCGGCAATCGGAGCACCCTCGACCACGAAGGTGGTGCTGCTGTTGGCGAAGGCCAGGTTGGCCACCTGGTTGCGATCACCCGAGGCACGGCGGTAGCCGACACCGCCACGCAGGTGCAACCAGCTGTCCTGCTGGAACGATGCCTTCAGGCCCTTGTCGAAGCGCAGGCCAGCGGTGGCGACCGTGGTGCCGGTGTCGTCCACCTCGCCGTGCAGGGCCGCCGCACCGCCGCGCTCGTTGATCTGCTTCAGATCCACCTCCACGCGCGCGACCTGCAGGTACGGCTCCAGCCCGGCTTCCGGACCACCGAAACGGTAGCCGGCTTCGATGAAGGCCTGACGCGTGCGGGCGTCGTAGCGTGCGCTCAGGCTGTCGCTGAAGCCCGCGAAGGCCACATCGCGTGTGCTCTTCACCTCGTGCTTGCTCCAGGCCACGCCGCCGCGCAGGCCGAAGCCGCCCCAGGTGTGGCTGGCGTAGGCGCCGAAGTGCGTGTTGTCGATCTTCGACTTGGCGCGGCGGTCCTGCTGCTTCACGTCGGTACGGCCGGTGCCGGCCAGCACGCCAACCTGCCAGCCGGAGAACTCGCGGTCGATGCCGACCAGCAGGCCGTTGCTGTTGGCTTCGGTGCGGGCGGTGTTGGCGTTGCCATCCAGCTTGCTGTTGCCGCCCAGGGCCTGCACCCATGCGCCCGTGGCGTCGCCCGCATCGGCACCGGGTGCGGTGGCACCGGCACGACGTGACAGTGCGGCATCGCGCACATAGCGGCTGCCCTCGACCAGGGCCAATGCCGTGGCCGGATGCAGCTCGCCGCTGAGGCCATCGAGCACGCCACCGACCTGTTGCGGGAACAGCTGCGTCAGCGGCTTGGGCAGGCCCTGGTTGATTGCCAGCACGTCAGCGGCGCCGGCCACCGCGCGTTGATTCGGCGTGGTGGCGGCACTGGCCAGCGAGGCGCCGCGAGCCACGTCGATACGGGTGCCATTGGCACCGTAGGCGAGGCTGAACTGCAGGAACGGCGAGAACGCACTGAAGTCGGTTTTGGCGAACTGGCCGCTGACGCCGCCATCGGCGCGGATGAAATTGAACTGCTCGCCGAGGTAGTAGGTGCCCGGCTCCGGCAGTGCGACCAGAGTGCCGCCGAGGGTGGCGGTGCCGGTCACGTGCAGCTGGTCACTGCGCCCGCCCGGAGCGAGTTCGGCCGCGTAGACACCGGTTGCGCCCTGCACATAGTCGCCATTGATGGTCAACGTGCCGATGGAGTTGCCGGGCGCGATGATGCCGTCCACGCGGGTGTTGCCCAGCGTACCGACACCCTTCAGCAGGCCGTTGGCACCGACCGTGGTGGTGCCGCCGGTCTGCGTGCCGTTGAAGGACACCACGCCACCGTTGACGGTCAGGTTGCTGTCCTTCAGCAGGCCGCTTGCGCTGACCGTGCTCACGCCCCCGGTGGTGTTCAGCGCGGTGGAGACCAGGCTGCCGTTGAGCAGGAACTGGCCACCCTGGACCTCGACCGCAGACGTGAGCGTGTTGGCACCGTTCAATTCCAGCGTGCCGTCCTGCAGCACTGCGCCGTTGAAGGTGTTGTCGCCGCTCAGGCGCAGCCAGCCGATGCCGGACTTGGTCAGCTTGCCGGGGCCACCGATGTCGTTGGTCCAGTCATCCCAGGCATCGCCCTCCCACACCTTCAGGCCACCAGCCTTCTGGTTCATCACCACGTAGGTATCCACGCGCAGCGAGCCATAGCCTTCGATGGCCTTGCGCAGGTCCATCAGGCCCCAGCCGTAGATCTCGTCGATGCCCGGTGCGCCCAGATCGCGCGCGGTGGTCAGCAGCACGTCGCGGACCTGTGCGCTGTCCAGATAGGGGAAGCGTTCGAACAACAGGCCCAGCGCACCGGTGACGTGCGGTGCGGCCATCGAGGTGCCGCTGAGCAACCCATAGCCGTAGGTGGGCACACGCTGGGTGACGTCAAGCGACAGATTGCCGTTGGCATCCACGCCCAGCGCCGCCGCCACTGCGGAATCATCGCCATAGACTGTGGAGTTGATGCCTGAGCCGGGAGCGGCCAGGCACCAGTTGGCGCTGAGGCCGCACTTGTTGGAGGTCAGGCTGAGCGTGAAATCCTGGCCGACGTTGACGACACTGAGCCAGTACTTCTCGATGTCAGCGAAGGCACGCGGTAGGGTGGCATACATGCCGGCGATCGGGCTGGCCGATACGGGAGCCGCAACATCGCGTGCAGGCGAATTTCCCGCTGCCCAGACCTGGATCATGCCATTGGCGCGGGATCCGTCGGCATAGGTTGCGAGGTAATCGCGATCATCCGGATCGTTGTAGATCTGATCCATCAGTACCGCATTGGGCTCATTACTCAGACCCCAGCTATGGTTGACCGCGCGCACGCCCTGGGCGTTCATCTGGGCGTACATGTCGACCACGGCGGACGAATCGGGGCCAACGCTACCCAGTGAGACCACCGAATAGCCGGTTGCCGTACGCTGCCATTCGCTGGCGCTGTTGAAGAAGAGGCGGGCGACGCTGAGATCCGCCCCGAAGGCGACCCCATGCATACCATTGCCGTCGCGGTTGGCGGCGATGGTGCCGGCCACATGGGTGCCGTGTACTTCAAAGCCGATGCCGGGCTGAACATAGGGGCCGGCCATGATCAGGTCGCGAATGTTCTGTGGGACGTTGGCGTTGAAGCCGACGTAGCTTACCTGCACGTCGTCGCCATCGCTGGAGAAGCAGGCGCCGGGACCCGTGAGCTGTGTGGTGTTGGTGCAGTGCGAACCGTCGGCCAGCAAGTCGGCAATGTGGATGCTGCGATGGTTCTTCCCGGCGAACTCTGGATGGTCCAGGCCGGTGCCGCTGTCGAACACACCCAGGCGGATGCCGGTACCGGTCAGGCCCCGCGCATAGGCGTGGTCTGCGTTGGTCGCGGCCAGTCCCCAGTCGGCGTTGAATTCGTTCGTGCGCCAGCTGGCCGGATCACCTGGCTTACCGGGAATCGACGTGGCGCTGGCTGCTGCTACGGGTGTTGCGGCCGACAGGTTCGCGTCGGTCGATGAACTCGCCAGCGGTGTGGGCTGCGCCCACGCGGCCTGCAGTTGGCGCTGCTGCTGCCAGGCATCGAATGATTCGCTGGCCATGGCCGGGAGTGCGGTGGCCAGCAACAGCGAGCTGGCGACGGCAAGCGCCAGCGGGCGATGTGAGAGGGAGCGGGACGAACGGCCGTACAGCGGGTGATTCATCAGACAACTTCCTTGATTGACGGACATCAAAGGCCGTTAACCCCGCAGCGCGCCGATCACCCCCAGTGGCGTGAAGAAAATTTAATGAACAGGTTAAGATTGGGTGACATCGGCTTTCACTTCGTCTCCCTGCGGTCCCGCTACCGTGACCCAGCCTGGGCTCACCAGGCCTATCAGGGAGTGATGCAATGCGAGTTTTCAGGAAAGTGATCGCAGGGGCTGTGTTCGCGCTGGCATGTACTGGTTCGGTGGCGGTGGCAGGGCCGGTCGAGCCCTGCGACAAGCCGTGCTGGCGGGCTTACCAGATGTGCCTGGCCAGTGGTGCCGATGCCGGTGAATGCCAGCAGGCGTACAACACCTGCGTGGTCGACCTGTGCATGGGCGTGTGAGTCGCGCCGTTTGAGCGTTGCGTTCTATGGAGCCCCGTCATCGACGGGGCTCTTCTGTTTCAATCGAGGATGCCGGCATCGATACGGTAGTCTCGGCATGTCTTCATGGGCAGAGGAGTGCCATGGCCGTCAAACGTGTCGTCGCCAACATCGCCACGCCTGACCCTGCGCGTGCCGCAGCGTTCTATGGCGAACTGCTGGGCATGCCGGTGGTGATGGACCACGGTTGGATCGTCACCCATGGCGGTGAGGGCAGCGCGCTGGCGCAGATCAGCTTTGCCAGTGAAGGGGGTTCCGGCACCACAGTGCCGGACCTGTCGATCGAAGTGGACAATCTGCAGCAGGTACTGGAACGGATGCGCGCGGCCGGCATCCCGCTGGAATATGGCCCGGCCGATGAACCCTGGGGCGTGCGCCGCTTCTTCGTCCGTGACCCCTTCGGGCGGTTGTTGAACATCCTCGCCCACACCTGAGCGACAGACGGTTCGTCAGCGCCGCTTGGCACCGGCCGGTGGCACGCCGACCATGCGCAGGCAATCGGCCTGCACGGCTTCGATGAACGCGTCGGCATCCTGTGCCGGTGTGGCGATCAGGTCGTCGGTAGCGCCGTGCACGCCGGCATAGATCAACGAGGCGGTAACCTGCGGCGCCGGAAGCTGCCACAGACCGGCCGCGTTGCCCGCTTCGAGGATGCCCAGCAGGTGCCGCTGGATTGCATTGCGTTCGGCGTTGCCGCGCTGGTGGTGATGATGGTTGGCGTACACCACATCGTGCAGCGCGTGGGTGCGCACGTAGAGCTCGATGTTGGTACGGATCCAGGCACGCAGGCGTGCCACGCCATCGCCGGCGGGGTGTTGCTGCACGGCCTGGTCGACCGCTTCCATGAACTGCCGCGTGTAGCGTTGTGCCAGCGCCTGCAGGATCTCGGTGCGCGAGGCGAAGTAGGTATAGAAGGTGCCCTTGGCCACATCAGCCGCGGCGACGATGTCGCTGATGGTGGTGGCGTCTACCCCCTTTGACAGGAACAGTGCCTGCGCGGCGTCCATCAGTTCTTCCTGACGGGTTTCCGCGGGCTTGGTGCGAGGCCTGGCGACAGCTGGGGTCTGCATGGTGGGCAAGGTTCGGGTGCGACGGTAGCCATTCTAGCTGTCCTTCGGCATTGACTGACCGCCGGTCATTGACCGACGGTCAGTCAGTGGCTACGATGCGCGCACGTCCTCCCCCGGGATCCACACATGCAACGTTTCCAACGTCCGGCCCTGGTGTTGGCCGCCTACCTCGGCACGTTTCTCGCCTCGCTGGACATCAGCATCGTCAACGTCGCGCTACCCACCCTGCAGCAGGCGTTGAGCACTGACATGGCCGGGCTGCAATGGGTGATCAATGCGTATGCGATCGCGTTGTCGGCGCTGATGCTGTCGGCAGGGCCGCTCGGGGACCGTTACGGTCATCGGCGGATGTGGTTGATCAGCGTCGCCACCTTCACTCTTGGTTCGTTGCTCTGCGCCTGTGCCAACACTCTTGCGACCCTGGTGGCTGGACGCGCAGTGCAGGGCATCGCGGGCGCATTGTTGATTCCCAGCGCCATGCCGATCCTCAGCCACGCCTTCCCCGACGCGCGACTACGCGCACGCGCGATCGGCGGCTGGTCGGCGTTCAGTGCGTTGGCCCTGGTGCTGGGCCCGCTGCTGGGGGGCGTGCTGGTGCAGCGCGCCGGATGGCCCAGCATCTTCCTGATCAACCTGCCGCTGGGCCTGCTTGCGCTGGCGCTGGGCGCCTGGGGAATTCCGGAGCGGCGGCATCCGCAGCACGCTGCACTGGACCCTGCCGGGCAGCTGCTCAGCATCGTCGCGCTGGGTGCGCTGAGTTACGGGCTGATCGCGATCGGCGCGCATGGCCTGCTGGCCCCGGTGACGCTGCTGGCGTTGGGCGTCGCAGCCGCTGGACTGATCCTGTTCGGCATCGTCGAACGCCGCGTGGCACGCCCACTGCTGGCGCTGGACCTGTTTGCCGACCGCCGCTTCGGCATGTTCAACCTGGCATCGTTCGTGCTGGGCTTCACTGCCTATGCCAGCCTGTTCTTCCTGTCGCTGTTCTTCCAGCAGGCGCAGGGGCACAGCGCTGCGCAGGCCGGCGCCCAGTTGGCGCCGCAGTTCCTGTTGATGGGTGTCGTCTCGCTGTTGTTCGGTCGTCTGGTCGCCCACCTCGGGCTGCATGCCGCGCTGGCGCTGGGCTACGCCCTGGCCGGGACAGCGCTGTGCGCGATGGCTACGTTTGAACCGGCTACTTCACGTGCCTATGCCAGTGCTGTACTGGTGCTGCTTGGCGTTGGAATGGGGCTGGCAGTGCCGGCGACCGGCATGGCCGTCATGGCCAGCGCGCCGGTCGAGCGCGCGGGTATCGCTTCAGCCACGATGAACGCATTGCGCCAGGCAGGCATGAGCCTGGGCATCGCGCTGCTGGGCAGCCTGATGGGCCAGCGCGCCGTACAACAGTTCGCTACTTCCGCACAGGCGGCCGGGCAGCGGGGGCTGGTGGCACAGGCGCGCGAAATGATCCTGCAACCGAGCTCGATGCACGCCACGCCGCAGATGCTGGCGTGGTATCGCAGTGCGATGGCCAGTGGTTTCGGCTGGGCGATGGCGGTGGCCGGTGCGCTGGCCCTGCTTGTGGCGCTGGGTCTGTATCGGCAGCGCGCACCGGCCTGACGCGCGGCATTCAGCCCTGCTGGCGTTGCGGGCCCTCTGTCGTGCGTTCGGTCTCCTGTTGCTGCTGTTGCTGCTGGCGCGCATTGGCGTGGCGAGCGTGTCCACCTTCACGACCGATCGCGGCCATGTGCTGGCGGTTGCGGCTGATCGCCTCGCCGCCCTTGCGGCCTGCGACACGTGCTTCGGCCGGACTGAATTCGTGCGCGTTGCCGGAGGCGTGCGCGGCCCGCCCGCCCTTGGCAGCGATCGCGCGCTGCTTGTCCTGGTCCATTGATGCGAAGCCCCGGTTGGAGCTGCGCGGGTTCTGCTCAGTCATGTGAAATCTCCTGCAGTGTGGACGCCGCCTTCGTAGACGACAGCATCCATGCTTGGCCATCGCACGCTAAGTCCAGGTCGCCATCTTCGCCACAGCTTTCACGCGCCCTGCGCACGGGGCTGATGGCGCAGCCATTCAGGCGGGTGCTGCAACCCGGAAGCGCTTTCGCTCAACCGAGGTCACCGCCGCTGTTGATAGCATGCGCAACAACGCCACTCGGCTGGCCACGACAGGGACGTAGAACATGAACAGGATTGGAGTGATCGTATTGCTGGCCTGTGCCGCCCCCGTCCATGCAGCCAGCCCCCTGTTGTCCGGCAGCTTTGTCCACGTCGGCTATTCGGCCACCGACGAACAACTGCCGGCATCGCAGTTGCCGCTGTTCCTGGATGAGCTGCAGGACCTGGGCAACGACACGATCATCCTCGGTCAGCTGCGTGCCACCCGTGCTGGCGTGGGATGCGCCAGCGGCGTGCAGGATTTCGAATGGATTGCCGGCTTTCCCGGCAAGCTCGGCACTGTGCTCGACGCGGCAGCCGCGCGCGGCATGAAGGTCGTGGTCGGCACCACCTACAGCTCGGGGCAGTGCGCCACCTTCTGGCAAGGCCAGAACGCAACGGCCGTGGCACAGGATGCGGCGCAGTCGCTGGCCCAGCTTGGCCAGCAGTACGGATCGCATCCGGCGTTCGCAGGCTGGTACATCACCGACGAGCCGGCACAGGTGCCGGCTGATCGCGCGCCGTTCTACCGCGCGATCGTGGCGGCGCTCAAAGGCAGTACACCTTCGCGGCCGGTGATGGCGGCACCCTACCTTGCGTCATCCACCGTTGATCCGGCCAGCGTGGGCCGGGCTGCTGTGCAGTTCCGTACGGCCACCGGCGTGGACGTGCAGATCTGGCAGGATGGCATCGGTGCCGCCTCGCATGCCCGATTGTTCCAGTGGGATCGCGCCGGCCATTCCACCGAGGCGTATTACGAGGCGCTGTCGGCGGCGCTGGGTGCCAGCGGCCTGTGGGCCGACATCGAACTGTTCAACCATGGCAGTCCCTTGTTCCTGGACACCGGCAATGGACTGTCCGGCGCCTATCGTCCGGCCTCGGTACAGCGCATCAACCAGCAGTTGTGGAGTGCGCGCTCGGCCGGCAAGCGCGTTGCCTGGCTCAACCAGTACCACATGTCCGAGGTGGTCGGCCCCGGCCAGGGCTATGGCGAATCGCCGCGGCTGATGAACACCTATCGCGGGTTGTATGGCCTCGGTGCGTCCTACAGTGTCGATCCGGTGCAGACCACCTACAGCTACAGCGTAGCGCCAGATGCGAACTATCCCGACAGCAGCGGTCACGAGCTGTTTGATCGCCGCGTGGGAGATCCGCGCAATCCGATGGATGCCGGCTGGGTGGGCGTGCATGGCAACGTCAGCATCACCATCGACCTGGGCCAACGCAGGCGGGTGGACTGGATCGGCCTGCACACGATGACTCGCCCCGGATGGGGCATCGTCACGCCGACGTCGGTGGAGGTGATGTGCACTGAGCCGGGTACTGCAGCAACCAGCATCGGCATGTTGTCAGCGCCGTTCACCCAGGCCGGACTCAGTGGATCGACCGAGGAGGAATACGTGCTGGGCAACGCGGCGCCCCTGGCTGCGCAGTGCCGTACGCTGGAGCTGCGGCTGGCCAATGGCAACTGGACCTTCCTCAGCGAGATCGAGATCGCGGCCGAGCAGTAGCGATGTCAGCGTTGGCGTGCGTCGTGCAGCCGCTGTGCGAACGGCCGCTGTTCAAGCGCCTGCAGTGCGTCGCGCAGCACCTGCTCCAGTGACTGCCCGAGATCGGTATCCAGGCTGCGCGCCGCGCGCGCCGTAGCCTGCCACTGTGCCTGCAGCGCCGGCAGGACCTGCAGCGCCTGCGGGCTGAGCTGCAGGATGCGCTCGCGGCTGTCCTCGCCGATGGCGGTATGCAGCCAGCCGTCGTGCACCATCGCTGAAACCGTCTGGCTGAGCGCCGAATGGCTGAGCCCGCAGGCCAGTGCCAGGTCCTTGATGCGGCAGGGGCCCTGCGCCATCAACGTGCGCAGCACCGGGGTGTAGCGCGGCCGGTAGTCCAGCTGCAGGTCGCGATAGGCCTGTTCGACCGCCGGATCGAGCTGATCAAGCAGGGCGCGCAGCAGGGTGCCCAGGGTGGCGTGTTGGAGATCCATGGGCGTGATGATATATAAGCACTTACATATCATCAACATGGGGTGGGGTCATGGCGGTTTCGTGGATGCTGGGCGCGGTGCTGGCGGCGTCCTGCCCGGCCCAGGACGCGGTGCTGCAGGCGGCGGCCACGGCAATACAGGCGCACTACCTGGACGTGGCCGAGGGCGCGCGCATTGCCGGGGCCGTGCGCGGCTGGTCCAGCCAGCAGCGCTATGTGGACAGCTGCGCGGACCCGAAGGTCTTCAGTGCGCGCCTGAACCAGGACCTGGACGTGTTCGATGGCCACTTCCATGTCGAGCGGGTGGATGCCAGCGGCGACCAGGACGACTGGCTGATGGCCTGGCGCGCGGATGCGCGCAGCACGGGTGCGGGCGTGCGCGAGGTGCGGGTGCTGGAGGGCAATATCGGTTACCTGCGCCTGAGCACCTTCTATCCGCTCGATCTGGCCCGGCCGAAGCTGGCCGCAGCTTTCACCCTGCTGGCCGACACCGATGGCCTGGTGCTGGACCTGCGCCAGAACGGGGGGGGCGATGACGGCAGTGCGGACCTGCTGGTGCGTACCCTGCTGGAGTTAGATGTCACCGCAGTGCAGGTGCTGGAGCAACGTGGACGGCGTACTCCCGTGCCACTGCCGCCAGCGAGCCTTCCGCCGTACCTGAAGCCGTTGGTGATCCTGATCGACCGCCGTACCGGATCGGCCGCGGAATTTGTCGCGTACTCGCTGCAGGCGCAGGGGCGGGCACGTGTCGTTGGTAGTCGAAGTGGGGGCGCGGCACATATGTTCGATGATCCTGTGCTGCTGCCGGATGGCTATCAGATCAGCATTCCCGACCGGCAGCCGATCAACCTGCGTACCGGTAGCAACTGGGAACGTACCGGTGTCACGCCTGATGCAGCAGGCGGTGACGATCCGCTGTTCGTCGCGCGGCAGTTGCTGGCCCGATCGGCATTGCAGAAATGAACGCACAATTGCAACCGCGCCCTATCGCAGACGACATGCTGCATGCCTAGAATCGAAGCATCCCGGTAGTTCCCGGGCGCTTCGAGTGAATGGACTCAATGAAGATTCTGTTGACCGGCAGTTCCGGGCGGATCGGGCGTGCGATCTTCGGCGCGTTGGCGGCGGCCCATGAAGTGGTGGGGTTGGATCGCAGTCCGTTCGCCACTACGCGCATCATCGCCGATGTCACCGACCGTCATGCGGTCACGCGGGCGGTGCAGGGCGTCGACGCGGTCATCCATGCTGCGGCGCTGCACGCCCCGCACGTCGGGCTGGTGCCGGATGCGGTGTTCCAGCAGATCAATGTGGACGCCACCGCGCACCTGCTGCAGGCGGCGCGCGAGGCCGGTGCACGGCGCTTCGTGCTGACCAGCACCACCGCGCTCTATGGTCACGCGGTGGTGGCCGGCGGCTGCCGCTGGATCGACGAGGACACCGAACCCCTGCCGCGCACCATCTACCATCGCAGCAAGCTGCAAGCAGAGGCGTTGGCTGAAGCTGCCGCCGCGCCGGGCTTCAGCGTGCGCGTGCTGCGCATGGCCCGCTGCTTCCCCGAGCCACCGGAGCGGATGGCGATGTTCCGCCTGCACCGTGGCATCGACGCGCGCGACGTGGCCAGCGCGCACGCCGCGCTGCTGCACGATGAGGGCGCGGCCTTCGCGCGCTACATTGCCTGCGCTCCGACGCCGTTCCAGCGCGAGGACTGCCTGGAACTGGCGACCCAGCCGCGCAACGTGCTGGCCCGTCGCGCGCCACAGCTGCTGGCCGAGTTCGAGCGCCGCCGCTGGCCGTTGCCGCTCAGCATCGATCGCGTCTACGACAGCGCCCGTATGCGCAGGACGTTGGGCTGGCAGCCGCGCTTTGGGCCGGACGATGTCCTGCAGCAGTACGCCGCTGGCAGCATCGAAGTTCTGCCGCGGGCGCAATGGATCAAGGACCGCGTGGCCGAATAGGGCGGCAACGGGGCGGCTTCCTGACCCGACCCTGAGCAGGTTCAGGAATGTGCAGGCCCGCCGCCTCAACCTCGTTGGCAGGCGGCCGCTAACCCGGTGCGCTTCCAGTGCCGGGCACGACCCGGCGGCCGGTGGCCTGCGCGATGGATCGCGCGCCTGCGCGGTGCCTTCGCGGCGCCGGTCGTCCTGAACTGCCTTGCGGACCTTTCCATGCCTCCTTCCCGCTCCGCCGCTGCCCGCCGCCCGGGCAGCATTGCCCACAAGCTGATGCTGGGCACCGCTGTGATCGCACTGCTGTGCTTCGGCCTGACCGCATTCCTGATCTACCGACAGGCCAGCGCCAGTCTGATCAGCGCCTCGCGCCAGACCATGACCAGCGAGGCCAACGCCGAAGCACGCCAGGTTTCGGCCGACCTGGGCACCGCCTTCGCCAGCAACGATGCCATGGTCGAGACCGTGCTCGCCCAGCGCGCACGCGGTGACGTGCCCGATCGCGCCAGCCTGGCGGCAGTGCTTGGCGAACAGCTGCGTACCCACCCGGAGTGGCTGGGCAAGAGCACCATGTGGGAGGCCGATGCCTTCGACGGCAAGGATGCAGAGTTCGTCAACACCGAAGCGCACGATGCTACCGGTCGTTACATGAGCTACTGGGCCTGGCACGACGGCAAGCCGCAGCAGTCGACGATGACCGACTACACCGAGACCGCCAGCGGTTCGGGTGACTGGTACATGGTGCCCAGCCGCGACAAGCTGCCGAAGGTCAGCGAACCCTATGCCTATGACATCGCCGGGCAGCAGGTGCTGATGAGTACGCTGAGCACGCCGATCATCGAGAACGGCAGGTTCCTTGGCGTGTTCACCGTGGACTTTTCGCTGGCAGCGCTGCAGAAGCACCTGGCCACGTTGAAGCCGATGGGGGCCGGCCGCGTCGAACTACTGTCGCCGAAGGGCGTGGTGCTGGCTTCGGCCAATGCCGCCGAGATCGGCAAGCCGCGCAACGATGCATTGACCCGCAGCATGCTGGCCGACATCGCCGCCGATCGTCCGTTCGAGGCCTTCAGCCCCGATGCGGCCGGCAATGTGCGCGTGTATGTGCCGCTGCGCGTGGGCGACGCCCCTCAGCGCTTCGCGCTGGGCGTGGTGATGCCGCATGCGGTGATCGTGGCCGAGGCGCGTCAGCTTCTGTGGCTGACCCTGCTGGTTGGCGTGGTGGCCGCGCTGACGCTGAGTGCCGGTGTCTATGTGCTGCTGCGCCGGTTGGCGATCCGCCCGTTGGCCGAAGCCGTGCGTGTGGCCGGCGATGTCGCCGCGGGCAAGCTGGACAGCACCCTGCCGGCACGCAGCGACGATGAAGTGGGGCGTTTGCTGGAAGCGATGCAGGGCATGCGCGGCCAGCTGCAGGCGGTGATGGCTGCGCAGGCGGAGATGGCGCGCCGCCACGATGCCGGAGAGCTCAGCTACCGCATGGATGCCTCGGCGTTCCCCGGCGAATACGGTCGCATGGTGGCCGACAGCAACCAGTTGGTGGCGTCCAGCAATGCAGTCACCCAGCGCTTGGTTGAAGTGATGCAGCGCTACGCCGTGGGCGACCTCAGCGTGGACATGGAAGCGCTGCCGGGCGAGAAGGCGGTCTTCACCGCTGCAATGGCCACCACCAAGAGCAACCTGGCCGCGATCAATGAGCAGATCCAGCAGTTGGCCGCAGCCGCCGCAGCCGGTGATTTCGCGGTGCGCGGCGACACGCTGCGCTTCGACCACGACTTCCGCCGCATGGTGGAAACCCTCAACACCATGATGCAGGTCAGCGACCACAACCTGGCCGAGCTGTCGACGCTGCTGCGCGCGATCGCCGCAGGCGACCTCAGCGCGCGCATGCAGGGCGACTTCCACGGCGTGTTCGCGGTGATGCGCGACGACGCCAACAGCACCGTGCAGCAGCTGACCCAGATCGTCGGACAGATCCAGCAGTCGGCGGCCAGCATCCGGCTGGCGGCGGGTGAGATTGCCGCGGGCAATAGTGACCTGTCGCGCCGCACCGAGCAGCAGGCGGCAAACCTGGAAGAGACCGCGGCCTCGATGGAGGAGCTGACCTCCACGGTGCGCCAGAATGCAGACCATGCGCTGCAGGCCAATACCCTGGCCGGTTCCGCGGCCGGCGTGGCCAGCGAAGGCGGCCAAGTGGTCAGCCAGGTGGTGCAGACCATGGAGCAGATCGAATCCTCTTCGCAGCGCATTGCCGAGATCATTTCGGTGATCGATGGCATCGCGTTCCAGACCAACATCCTGGCGTTGAACGCGGCGGTGGAAGCGGCGCGTGCCGGTGAGCAGGGCCGTGGCTTCGCCGTGGTCGCCAGCGAAGTGCGCGCGCTGGCACAGCGCTCGGCGGGCGCTGCGAAGGAAATCAAGGCGCTGATCGACGCCTCGGTGGCGCAGGTCGGTGCCGGTGCGCAACTGGTGCACGGCGCGGGCCGCACCATGCAGGAGATCGTGGGTCAGGTCGGTCGGGTCAACGAGATCATGGCCGAGATCTCGGCCGCATCACGCGAGCAGTCGGCCGGCATCGAGCAGGTCAACCAGACCGTGGTGCAGATGGACGAAACCACCCAGCAGAACGCCGCGCTGGTGGAGGAAGCCAGTGCCGCCGCGCGGGCGATGGAAGAACAGGCCGAGCAGTTGGCGGTGGCGGTCTCGCGCTTCCGTCTGCACGCCGAACCGGCAGCCGTGGCACGCCGCGCCGCCTGACCCCGCAAACGAAGACGCCCGGCGGGGGCCGGGCGTCGATTGCATCCTTGCCGCGCATCCCTGCGCAGTTCTGAGGGCTCAGAACATGCCTTCAAACGGGTTCCAGCTGGCGCGTCCTTCCACCTTCTCCAGGTAATAGCTGTAGTTGGTGCTGGAGGCGACCAGCAGGTTCATGGCGATGAACAGCATCCGCCCCACGACGTCCGGAAGGAACATGGAGACGATGGCCAGCACGATGTTGATGCCGATCAGCACCAGTGCCTTGCGCCACATGCCCAGGATCAACAGGTAGATGGCGCCGAAGAACAACGCAAAGAAGTTCAGGTTGATCTTCAGGCGGTCACCGAAGGACAGCGCCTTCCAGGCCTGCTTGAAGCCGGGATTCTTGGGGGCGCCGTGCTGGCGGAAGAAGTTGAAGCGGAACTGCCACTTCGGGCTGAACTGGGACAGGTCAGTGGTATTCATGGGAAACATCCCTGTTGGAAAACGTTTTCATGATAGGGCAAGTCCTATTCAGGATCCAAGCTTCGGCGTCAAAAATGTGACGCCTGCCGTGTTCCACGTGGTGTGGCGGGGCGCCGCACCGTCACCCATCCGCCTTGTTTTTAGGATAGGGTGCGCAGTTCCGCTGCCGCCCCTGCTGGATCTGGGTGGCAGCGGGATGTCCATGGAGGTTGCATGACCACACCTGCTACACCGGAAAACGCACCGGGACCGGTGCTCCTGCCGACACCTGAAGTGGTGCAGGCACAACAACTGCTCGCTCGCCAGCAACTGGCGGTGGCGATGGACCGTGCGCGCACGGCCGCCACGCAGGATGCGGCACCGGCCGCGCTGCAGAGCGAGTAATCCGCAACACCGCCGATCGCGCTGGCCAGCCGCCAGCGCGATCACGGCGCGCGCCGGCGGTCAGAACCGCGCGGTCATGCTCAGGAAATAGCTGCGCCCGGCCACGAAGTAGTCGGTGGAGCCTTCGGCATACAGCTTCTTGTCGGCCAGATTGCTGACGCCGCCGCGCAGGGTCAGCACTTCGTTGACGTTCCATGCCGCGGTCAGGTCATACAGGGTGTAGGCCTTGAGGAACGTCGTGGCGGTGCCGGTCTGCTTGCCGGTGTACTGCGCCGACAGGCTGCTGGAAAACACCGTGTTGGGCGCCCAGTCCAGCGACGAGTAGCCGGAGAATTCCGGCGTATCGATCAGATTCCTGCCGGTGGTCAGGTTCTTGGCCTCCTTCATCCAGGTGGCCGAAGTGCGCCAGCGCCAGTGCTCGCCGAAACGGAAGTTGAGGTTGCCTTCCATGCCGCTGGTACGGGCGCGCTGCACGTTGCTCATGCGCGTCCACCAGATGCCGTTGAACCGGCCCAGCGGCGCGTACTCGATCTTGTTCCTGAAGTCGGTATGGAAGTAGGTCAGGCCCGCATCGACCAGGTCGTTGTCGAAGCTGATGCCGATCTCGCGGTTGGTGCTGGTTTCCGGGTCCAGGTCCGGGTTGCCGGCCATGTAGCAGCCGCCGCGGGTATAGCCGAACGGGATCAGCGAAGTGCAGCCGCGGCCGCCGGACTGGGTGGCCGCGCTGGGCGAATTCTCGGTCAGGCTGGGCGCGCGGAAGCCTTTGGAAACGCCACCGCGGATCGTCCACTGCTCGGCCGGATGCCAGACCAGGTAGGCTCGCGGGCTGACGTGGCCGCCGAACGTCTCATGGTGGTCCAGGCGTGCGCCCAGCGTCAGCGCCAGGGTGCGGTGCAGCTTCAGTTCGTCCTCGACGAACAGCGCCCAGGTATCGACCTCCAGGTCCGAGCCACTGACCGCGTTGCCGGCGTAGTCGATCGGCGCGCGGCCGATGGTGTCGGTGTTGGTCAGCTCCTGACGCTTCCACTGGCCGCCCACGGCGAACTGGTGTTCAACGCCAAGGGTGAAGGGCGTGGTCAGGCTGCCTTCGATGATCGTATCGGTGGCCTCGGAACGGCCGGTGGCACCGATGTCGTTCCTGTACTCGGTCCAGTAGGCGCTGAGCTTCGAGTTGCCGAAACGCCACTTGCCATCGTGGCTGAGTGCCAGCGAGCTGCGCTTGAGTTCACTGGCACCCCAGGCGCCTTCGTCCTGCCTCTCCAGCGATGCATCGATGAAGGCCTGCTGCACGCCGTGGCCGGCCTCCAGCGACAGTTCCTGCGCATCGCTGAGCCTCCACTGCAGCAGCGCGTCGACATTGCGGTCCTTCTCGCCGGCGTAGGCGTTGCCGTAGACACCGCCGTTGGAGCGGTCCGAGTCGCGGCGCATGCTGTTGGCGCCGATGCGCAGCCCGAAGCGCTCGCCGAGCGGGCCGGAGAACGTCGCGCCGATCTGCTGGGTATCCCCGCGCTTGCCGTCGCCCGGGCGGGTGTAGCTGTGGGTGGCGCTGCCGTTCCAGTCATCGCCGATGCGCTTGGTGATGATGTTGATCACGCCGCCCATCGCGTCAGAGCCATACAGCGACGACATCGGGCCGCGCACCACCTCGATGCGTTCGATCTGGTCGGGAGAGATCCAGTTCAGGTCCTGGCGGCC
Source organism: Stenotrophomonas sp. GD03654 (assembly GCF_029845105.1). Lineage (NCBI taxonomy): Bacteria > Pseudomonadati > Pseudomonadota > Gammaproteobacteria > Lysobacterales > Lysobacteraceae > Stenotrophomonas > Stenotrophomonas sp. GD03654. Next base: position 50,795 of record NZ_JAOCLC010000031.1, read on the forward strand.
CAGGTCGGGACGGTAGTTGGTGGAGGCAGAACTGCCCATGCGCTTGCCGTCCACCAGCACCAGCGTGTAATTGGAGGGCATGCCGCGCAGCTTGATCTTGGACTGTTCGCCCGCGGCGCTGAGGCCGCCGGTCACGCCCGGCACGCGGCTGAGCAGAGTGGCCAGGTCGTGCACCGGCTGGCGCTCGATGTCCTCGCGGCTGATCACGCTGATGCTGGCCGGCGCATCCTTGATCCATTGCTGGGTGCCCGAGGCGGTGACCACCACGGTATCCAGATCCTTGGTGGAGGCATCGGCGCTGGCCTCAGCGGCAGCCAGCCCGGGCAGGGCCAGCAGGCAAGCAGTGGCCAGGGCAGTGGCCAGGCGGGTACGCGGCAGGCGCGCGGAGCGGAAAGGGTACGGCAGGGACATGACGGCTTCCATGGGAGAGAGAAGGGACCCGGTGGAAGCAGCAGGTGCAGCGGACAGCAGGCAGCCCCTTCCCTGGGTCGTCGGCGCGCGGTGTGTACGGCGCAGCTGGGTGGGTCTGTGCCGTGCGGAAGACGGTGACCTGCCTGGTTAATGAAATGATAACCGTTCGCGTTTGTTACGATCCAGTACCCCCGGTGACGAAGTGACAACCTCCTGCGCCGCCACGGCACGCCTGCTGTTTGCTGAATGGGGATAAATCCCGGCGTAGACCTTCGCACGCGGCTTACATCCGGCGCCCTAGACTGGGCCGCATTTTCGATTCCGCCCCGTTGGAGATCGTGTGGGTTCCGGTAGTGACAGACATCGACTGTGTGGCCCAGCGCCGACACAGCCAGGACAAGTGCGGGCGCCGGGAAGGCGCGCCGGGAACCTTCGTGCATGCAGCCCGGCCGGGACGGCCGGCCGTGCCGATCGTGGGGAGTAAGCGGTGATGGGGGGGCAAACCATCCACGCAGGCGCGGAGGCACCCGGGCTCGACGCCGGGTGGGCGCTGCTGCCGGCCGAGTCGCCGCTGCAGATGCCCGAGCAGACCCTGCGCGCAGGCGAACTGAAGGTCCGCCGTCACCGCACCTCGCCGCGGCTGATCGGCCTGCGCCGGTTCTATATCTTCGGCGGCACGCTGGCGATGACCGCCATCGCCACCCGGATGATGTGGCGGGTGCTGTCGGCCAATGGCACCAGCGTGCTCGAAGCCTGCCTGCTGGTCCTGTTTGTCGGCCTGTTCGCCTGGATCGCGCTGTCTTTCGCCAGCGCCCTGGCCGGCTTCCTGACCGCCGTGTTCGATCGTGGCTACCGCCTCGGCATCGACCCGGACAAGCCGCTGCCAACCGTGCACAGCCGCACCGCGCTGCTGATGCCGACCTACAACGAAGACCCGCGTCGCCTGTTGGCCGGCCTGCAGGCCATCTACGAATCAGTGGCCGCCACCGGCCAGCTGGAGCGCTTCGACTTCTTCGTGCTCAGCGACACACGCCGCGAGGACATCGCGCGCGCCGAGGAACAGGTGTTCGCCGAGCTGCGCGATCGCGTACCGGACGGCCGGGCGCGGCTGTTCTATCGCCGCCGTGGCGACAACAGCGGGCGCAAGGCCGGCAACATCGCCGACTGGGTCCGCCGCTTCGGTGGGGCCTACCCGCAGATGCTGATCCTCGACGCCGACAGCCTGATGACCGGCGACAGCATCGTGCGCCTGGTGGCCGGCATGGAACACAACGCCGATGTGGGCCTGATCCAGACCCTGCCGTCGGTGATTGGTGGCCGCACCCTGTTCGCCCGCATGCAGCAGTTCGGCGGCCGCGTGTACGGCCCGGTGATCGCCCGTGGCGTGGCCTGGTGGCATGGCGCTGAGAGCAACTACTGGGGTCACAACGCGATCATCCGCACCCGTGCCTTTGCCGACCACGCCGGCCTGCCGGCGCTGCCGGGGCGCAAGCCGTTCGGCGGCCACGTGCTCAGCCATGATTTCGTCGAAGCGGCACTGATGCGCCGCGGCGGCTGGGCCGCGCACATGGTGCCGTACCTCGGCGGCAGCTACGAGGAAGGGCCGCCGACCTTGACCGACCTGCTGGTGCGCGACCGCCGCTGGTGCCAGGGCAACCTGCAGCATGGCAAGGTGGTCGGCAGCCGTGGCCTGCACTGGATCAGCCGTACCCACATGCTGATCGGCATCGGCCATTACTTCACCGCACCGATGTGGGCGATGCTGATGTTGATCGGCATCGCCATTCCGCTGTTCCAGGAGGGCATCGATTTCAATGCCCTGCTGCACCTGTCACCGAGCGTGTACTGGCGCGCCCAGGATGAGGAGCAGGTCGTCCGCCTGTTCGCGGCGACCATGGCGGTGCTGCTGCTGCCCAAGGTGCTGGGCTACTTGGCGATGCTGCTGGACCCGGTCGACCGCCGTGGCTGTGGTGGTGCGATCCGCGCGTTCGTCTCGATGCTGGTGGAAACCGTACTGGCCGCGCTGATGGCACCGGTGGTGATGTACGTGCAGTCGCGCGGCGTCGCTGAAGTGTTGTCCGGCCGCGATTCCGGCTGGGATGCGCAGCAGCGTGACGACGGCGGCATTTCGTGGATGGCACTGATCCGTGGCTACGGCGGCCTCGGCGTGTTTGGTGCGTTCATGGGCGTGCTGGCCTGGGCGGTGTCGCCGTCGCTGGCAGCCTGGATGGCGCCGGTGGTGATCGGCATGGTATTGGCGGTGCCGGTGGTGGCGCTGACCTCCTCGCGCGGCCCGGGTGCCTTCCTGCACCGTCTTGGGCTGCTCGATATCCCCGAGGAGAACATCCCGCCGCCGGTGCTGGTGCGTGCGGCACAACTGCGCCGGGAAGCCGCCGAGCAACCGCCGCTGTACTGATCCGCCTGCGCCAGCGGCATAATGCGGCTCGAACTTGAAGGAGCCGCATCATGCTGCAAACGGTGGAACAGGAAACCGGCGCCTCGCCGCAGTGGTCGGTGATCTGGCTGCACGGCCTCGGTGCCGACGGCCATGACTTCGCGCCGATCGTGCCGGAACTGGTGCGCCCGCACTGGCCGGCGCTGCGCTTCGTGTTCCCGCATGCACCGGTGCGGCCGATCACGATCAACAACGGCGTGCCGATGCGTGGCTGGTACGACATCGTCGGCATGGATTTCCGTTCGCGCGCCGACATGGCCGGCGTGCAGGAATCGGTGGTGCAGCTGGATGCACTGATCGCCCGCGAGATCGAGCGTGGCATCGCTCCGGAAAGGATCTTCCTGGCAGGTTTTTCGCAGGGCGGCGCGATCATCCTGACCGCCGCGCTGTCGCGCACTGCGCCGCTGGCCGGTCTGATTGCGTTGTCCACCTACCTGCCCGAAGCTGAAGGCGCCAAGCGCGTTGACGGTGCCGTGCAGGTGCCGGTGTTCATGGCCCATGGCAGCAGCGATCCGGTGATTCCACAGGCGGTGGCCGTACACAGCGCACAGGCGTTGCAGGCGCTGGGCCTGGAAGTGGAATGGCACAGCTACCCGATGGCCCACCAGGTCTGCGCCGAAGAGATCCAGGCGCTGGGTGACTGGCTGCAGGAACGGCTGGGCGTCGCCTGAGCCATGCCCCCGGCCAGCACGCCGCCGTGGATGCCGGAACTGTGCCGCCTGCCGCGGCTGGCGGCGATGCTCGGCCTGGCCGAGCTGGTGGTGGTAGTGCTGGCGCTGGCGCCCGATGGCAGCCGTCACTGGACCTTCGGCGAACTGTTGTCGGCCAGTGGCTTCGCGTTGTGGCTTGCGCTGGCGGTGACCGCCAGCCTGTGCCTGCTGCGGCAGGCGCTGTCGAGGCTGCCGCAGCTGCTGGGGGCCGTCGCGGCGATCACGCTGGCGACCCTGATCGCGGTGGTCTGCGCCGGCGTCGTGCATGCGCTGTACGCGGTGCTGGGGGACAACTTTGCTCGGGGAATCAGCTTCTGGCGCTTCACGCTCGGCAGCGCGGCCACCACCGCGCTGATCACCGCGCTGGCCCTGCGCTATTTCTACGTGAGCGACCGCTGGGCCGCGCAGGTGCAGGCCAATGCCCGTGCCCAGGCCGACGCGCTGCAGGCGCGGATCCGTCCGCATTTCCTGTTCAACAGCATGAACCTGATCGCCAGCCTGCTGCATCGCGACCCGGCTGTGGCCGAACGTGCGGTGCTCGATCTGTCCGATCTGTTCCGTGCCGCGCTGGGTGCCGGCGAGGGCGATTCCACCCTGCGCGACGAATGCGAGCTGGCCGAGCGCTACCTGTCGATCGAATCGCTGCGCCTGGGCGAGCGCCTGCAGGTGCGCTGGCAGCGCGACGAGCCACTGCCGTGGGACCTGCCATTGCCGAGGCTGGTGCTGCAGCCGCTGGTGGAGAACGCCGTGCTGCACGGCATCTCGCGCCTGCCCGAAGGCGGCACCATCGAGCTGCAGCTGGCGCGCGAGGGCAATGAGCTGCAGATCCGCGTGCGCAATCCGGCGCCAGACCCGCAGGCACCCGGGCTGGCCCTGGCGCGCGGTGCCGGCCATGCCCAGCACAGTATCGGCCATCGGCTGGCCTGGCGCTTCGGCAGCGCCGCCCGGATGACGGCTGGCTGGAGCGAGGGCTACTATGCCTGCCAGGTGACAGTGCCGATCCAGTGAGGGGACGATCGTGAGGGTAGTCATCGCCGATGACGAACCGCTGGCGCGTGAGCGCCTGCGCAGCCTGTTGGCCGCGCAGGACGGCGTGGATGTGGTGGCCGAGGCCGGCAATGGCGAGCAGGCCCTGCACGCGTGCGCGGAGCTGCAGCCGGACCTGGTCCTGCTGGATATCGCCATGCCTGGGCTGGATGGCCTGGAAGCCGCCCGCCACCTGGCCAGCTTCGAGCCGCGCCCGGCGGTGGTGTTCTGCACTGCCTACGACGCGCATGCACTGTCGGCGTTCGAGGCCGCAGCGATCGACTACCTGATGAAGCCGGTGCGCGCCGAACGCCTGGCAGCGGCGATTGCGCGTGCACGCACGTTCCTGGCCGGCCGCGACGGCCAGCCGCAGGAACACAGCGGGCAGCAGGCCCGCAGCATGCTGTGCGCGCGCCTGCGTGGCAGCCTGCGGCTGATTCCGCTGGACGACATCCATTACCTGCAGGCCGAAGAGAAGTACGTGGTAGTACACCACGCGCGCGGCGAGGACCTGATCGAGGAATCGCTGAAGTCGCTGGAAGAAGAGTTCGCCAGCCGCTTCATCCGCATCCATCGCAACTGCCTTGTGGCACGCCATGAGCTGGTGGAGCTGCGTCGTGGCACGGGCGGCCAGGTGCAGGCGATGCTGCGTCATGGCAAGCAACCGCTGGAAGTCAGCCGCCGCTGCGTGGCGACGCTGAAGCAGGAACTGCGGCATCTGTGAGTGTTCCGCGCGGCCTGCGGCCGCGACTGCTTTCAGATCAACATCAAGATCAACAGCAACAGCAACGGCGGGTTGGTCGGCTCGTTGGTGCTACGTACTGGGTCGGGCCGGGGTGGGGTGGCGGGACACGCTGCAAGTACATCCCTGTAAGCTCGATGGCGCCTTGCTCGTGTGCGCTGTCCT
>NZ_JAOCLC010000032.1:0-55695 GCF_029845105.1 Stenotrophomonas sp. GD03654
CTGGTGCGAGCCATCATCGACGGCTCGCAGGCGGCGTTTTCGCAGCTGGTCGAGACCCATCAACGCACCTGCGCGCACGTGATCGGGCGCATGGTGGGCGACCGCGATCAGGTGGCCGACCTGCTGCAGGAAACCTTCCTGGCGGTGTTCCGTCAGCTGCATCGGTTTCGTTTTGAATGCTCGCTGCGCACCTGGGTTTCCCGGGTCGCATACACCACGGCGCTGCAGCACCTGCGCCGGCGGCGGCTGGAAGCGCAATGGATGGTGGCCGTGGAGGTGCCGGAGGAACTGGGTGTCGGCGATGAAGGCCCGGGCCCGGTTGAGTTGAGCGAGGCGCTGCAGGCCGGGCGCCAGCTCGGCGCGGCGCTGGAACGGCTGAGTGCACCGCAGCGGCTGATCGTCGGCCTGCACTACCTGGAGGATTTCGATCTGGCCGAAATCGAGCAGGTGACCGGACTGGCACGCGGTACCATCAAGAGCCACCTGCACCGCGCGCGCCAGGTCCTGAAGCAGGAACTGACGCGGCATGCCGCCGCCGGAGAACTGCTGTGAACCGACCGACCGACCCTCGCGATGCGGAAAAGCGCGCGCTGGCGCAGGCGTTGCGTGAGCAGGTGCAGCAGGAAGAAACGCCGGATGTGAGCGAGGCGCTGCAGAAGCGGATCGCCGCTGAGTCACGCGACAGTGGCGTGGGCTATGTGGTGGTGCAGGTGGTGTTGCTGGGCGCGTTGGTGGCTGCGGCGGTCTGGTACTTCTGGAATTAATCGATTGTCAGTCGTATCCGGCGTGAATTTTCCTCCGTCATTCCCAATGTCGCTGATTCGGAGAATCCCCCGCATCCGACGGATTGCGCCATCTCCAGACGCTACGAAGAGATCCCCGCACTGAGGATAGTTGCAAAGGAATCTGCTGCTATTGATGTCGATGACTCTCCTGGAAAAGTCTAGATCGTCAGCAATCGCTGACGCTGGCCAGGAGCCGCGCAAGCTCACGGCCATATCCAGCAGTATCTACTTCAAAGGAGCTGAATAATGTCGAAGATCTGCAAGTCCGTGCTTCTTCCTCCGGCGCTCATTGCAATGCTTGGTCTATCCGGAGTCGCATCTGCATCGCAGGGAAGTGCGTCCAATGATCTCACGCAGATCCAGAACGCCTCCGTGCTGGACATCACTCTCGCCAGTGTGGAGGAGTTGCAAGAAGGAGCCGGCGACAACGAGATCGCGGGTGTTCAATGTACCAACTACTCAAGCGGTGGTACTCACTGCGGTCACTACTCGTCAGGTGAAGAGCTCCAGCTTGCGCACGTAGTTCCTGACGCCCAGAAGTTCAACGTCTAAGAACGCGGACGGTCGCCTATGGGGGTGGCCGTCCGTCACCAAGGAGAGGGTGATGAGAACTTCCATAGAGGATCTCAGGAGAGCAATTGAAGATCCATGCAGAACGGTTGATGTTTGCTCGGTGCTGCTGGATGCATGGTTCGAAGTAGCTCCGCGTCGTCTGGGTGAGGCTCTTTCAAGATTCAGAGATGAGCGGCTTGAGAATCAAGAGCGTGTTGAGAATTTTGAAAGAACATTCAAGCAGCTGGATGCTGCGGCGAGAAGAAGATTGCTTGGCTCCCCGTGGGTTTCCGGATTCATGGATGATCCAGATGGAGTCTCCCATGAAGATACAGACGGAATGCCTGTCACAACCATCGAGGCGCTTCATCTCGCCGCAATGGCGGAGTGTCCAGTTGCTCCCATCCATGACGAAATGGGCAAATTTCACCAAGGGAGAGGAGTCGAAAGCCCCCTTGGGGAGTGGGTGATCAGGCGGCATGAATCCGGATTTGAGAAGGTCGAGCGCGCAAAGGTGGGTGGTGTGATCACTCTGGACGTGGACAGCGGGCTGGCGCGTCGGAACGAGCCAGAGAGCGGAACGTTCTGCAATCCATACCTGAGCATCTCATCAGAAGAGCTCGCCGTAATCCAAGAAAAGCTGGAAGCTGCCATAAGGCTTGTGGATGAAGCCACTCCACATCTGGGTCTCCTGATTCGAACATTCACAAGGCGTGTGCTCGTGAGGAAGTCGATCGAGCTGGGTGATCAGGCTTCACCTCTGAATCTTGGATCCGAGTATCGACCGATTCATGCAGGTTGCATCCGAATCCTCAACGTTCACAGGCCGGAAATGACCGTAGATATCTGCGCAGAGGCAATTCTGCATGAGTCCGTCCACTCGTACCTCTCCGCCTATGAAGAGGTGCATGGGAAGTTCATGTCAGGTGCAATCAGAGTTCGCCCGGTTTCACCGTGGTCAGGCAACTTCATTCCCAACCATTCACTGGCTCATGCGGTTTTTGTCTACTACGCCATCCACCAGCTTCTCGGGAGGTTGGTTGGTATCGGTGCTGGGATTGGAGAGGAATCCGGGAGGAGAATGAAGCGACGACTGATGCACGTAGCCGGCGGATTCTTCATCGAACGGAAGATATCGACGCTATTCGTACTGGAGTCACCCGCCTCTTTGCAGCTGATGGCGGTCGTGGATGAAATTCAGGAGGAGATCAGGGCCGAGTACAGCCAAAGAATGCCAGCGGAAACGCTGGAGAACGCGGCATGAAGATTCCAACCATTGTTATCCACTCCGATCCGGAAGACGTCGTCGCAGCCGTGCTCGGGGATGTTCGGGGTGTGAGTGTGATCCATCTGGACGAGCTGACTCGAAATTGGCGCGTTCAGGAGGCTGGAATCATTGAACCCGTACTGGAAAAATCGATTCCGAGCATGTGTTCTTCCTACATCATCAACAGAGTATTCGATCTCTCCTGCACCGAGATTGGAAAGCGTCTTCGTACATTCCGTCTGCATGAGAACTGGGCATACACGGCTTTGGGTTCGGTTCTGTCGCGAGCACACGCACTGGCACACGGAATTGGTCCTCGCGGAGTGAGTAGATCGCTTCTCCCCTTGAATGTGCAGTGGAAGCTTATTTCCGAGCGTATCCCAGAAATCAGAACGCCACAGTTCGCTTTTGGGTTCGGTCATCGAATGCCTGATATGTCGCATCTGGACAAGTTCGTACAGAAGTCAGTCTGGTCCTACTTCCGGTGGAATGGTGATTCCGATGTCGTAGAAGGGGAGCAGCAGTGGCATCCATTCTTCGTCGAACAACCGCAAGGCACCCCAATCATATGTAGCTATCACGGAGAGGCGTTCACTCTGAGTTTCCCAAAGGGGCGACCCAAGGCGGATCTCGGGGTTTTTCCCGCTCTCGTATACGCATGCCGGGAACTGTTCGACAACAGGATGGCGGAGATTCTGGTGTACCAAGAGGACGAAAGCCTGACCTTCTGTGCCTGCAGCCCATACATGGCTGGAGTAGGTGAGCTGAGAGAAAGAGAGCAACTTCTTCTACGAGGAGTTCCGTCGAGTTGAAGTTGAGGGCGCTGCAAAGGCCAAGGAGGGTACGTGCACGGTTACTACATCAAGATGGCGTTGATTCGATTCAAGCAGCGAATCGGCACTCATCTGGCAATCGCTCTCATGCTGGGTGCAGGGGTAGGGATCACGACTGTGATGCTCTCCATTGTTTTCCAGGCATCGTCCGATCCCGCACCAGACCGGAGCTCGACATTGTTCCGCCCGTACCTTGACGCGCGTCCAGATGCACTCCGCAGTGGTTCTCCGGATTCTGGTCAGGCACTGACCTGGCCAGACGCGAAGGCGCTTCTGAACCAAGGCGGGACGTGGAAATAGGCAGCTATGGCAGGGGGGGCGGTGACGCTCTCCCGGCCGGGAGAGTCGAGCGCAAGACTGCGCGCCAGGTTCGCCACGTCCGAAGTCTTCAGTGTCCTTGGCATTGCCGTTGTTCAAGGGCGGGCATGGACTGCCGAGGAGGGACATGCTGCGAGTCGAATGGTGGTCCTGTCGCGTGCGCTCGCCAAGCGTGAGTGTGCACAGAACTGCGTTGGTCATCCGTTGGAACTGGGCAGACGCACCTACACCGTAGTGGGTGTCGCGGAGGATTGGCATCCGGTGCCGATGTTTCAGGGAGATCTCACACGCCGGCCGTTTGTGGAGCCTGACGAGATCTACCTGCCAGTTGAAACCGCAATCGCGGACAAGTTGACTGTTGTGGACGGGACGGCGATCTGGGGTGGTGACCAGGACACGGATCTTGCAGGGGGGAACGTTTCATGGCTTCAACTGTGGGCGTGGCTGCCTACCGCAGATGATGTCGCCGCCTACCGCGCGGGTCTGAACGCCTATGCGCAGGCAAAGGGCCTTCGGACCGAGCCAGGTACCCAACAGGTGGCACTCTGGCCGTTGATGGAGTGGCTGGACAGGCTGGGATTGGTTCCGGAGCGGGCCAGGATGCAGCTTCGGCTGTCACTGATCCTTCTCGGTGTGTGCGTCGTCAATGCGGCGGCACTGCTGAGCTTCAGTCTGGGGCGCCGTAGGCGGGAGCTCGCTATACGACGTGCACTGGGAGCGCGACGCCGGGACGTGTTCGTCCAGCTCATGTGGGAATCCATCGCGGCGGGAGTCGCAAGCAGTGCACTCGCTGTCGGCACCTATGCACTGGGAATCCGGGTGGTTGCTGCGGGAGACGTTCTGCCCAGCGCGATCACAGCGATGCATGCTGGGGCAATGCTGATGGCGGCTGCCCTGGGAGTCGTCACGACGTTGCTCTGCTCATTGGTCCCATCGTTTGAAATCTGCAGGGTCAGCTCACTGTCGAGTGCCTTCGCGAAGGGAGCTGCCTGAAATGTTCGAATCGATGAGGGAGACCCGACGACACCTGGGAAGCGCCGCACTGCTTGCAGTGCAGGCAGCGCTTGCAAGCCTGGCATGTGCGTTCGCACTGCAATCTACGCTGGACAGCTTCGCCAGATTGAACACCGGGAGCATCCGGGAGGCAGCATCGATTGGTGTGGTCGGAGTCTCGGATGTCGAAGAAGGCGCCGATGAAGCAGTGCTGCGGGCAGACCTGTCCGCGATCCGGCTACCCGGTGTTCAGGGCGCGGCTGTGAGCGACTCCGTTCCGTTCGGGGGAAGAGCTCATCGATACGGCGTGTGCACCAGCGAGTCGGCCATGGCGCACTCGATGAGCTCCGGCACGACAGACATTGCTGGATGTGATCGCATTCCCGTGGTAACTGCCAGCGCTGGCTTGCTGGCGATGCTGGGCGCGGGAATCGTCCTGGGGCGGGATGCCGCAGAGGACGACATGCTTGAAGGCGCTCCGGTGGTGCTGATAAGTGAAACGCTGGCTGCACATTTGTTCGGAACGGAGAGTGCTGTTGGCCGTCACCTGTACTTCGGCCCCGGCAGCAGCCGGGTCGTCGTGGGCGTATTTGCGTCTGTTGCTGGGCCGGCGCCAGGAGGCAATGAGCGAGACTCGCAGTGGGCGTTGCTTCCGGGCCTTCCCATGGGCGCGAGTCGCTATTATCTGGCGAAGTGGAGGTCTATGGTCGATCGTTCATCGCTTGATCGCATTGTCGATGCGCTGCAACGGCCTTATCGGATCGTGAATCCGACCGGTGTCGAGACGCTGGCGGGATATCGCGACGCCTACGTCAAAGCTGATCGCTTCGCTACGACCGTGCTCGCGGTCATGACGGCCGTTGTTCTCGGTGTCCTGATGGCCGGAATTTCCGGAGTTGTAGGTGCATGGCTTGATCGACGCCGGCACTCCATCGCAATCCGACGCACTTTGGGTGCGCGCGGATCTGTGATCTTTGCCGAAATCATGTTCGAGGTTTCACTGTTCACCACGTTGGGCGCCCTGCTCGGTGCGTTGTCGTTGCAGTGGGTAGGGTCGCTGCAGGACGGCATCACAGGTTCACCGTGGTTCTCGATATCGAGCGCTGTCGTGCTGGTGATGGCGGCCTGCTTGACTGCACTGGTACCCCGGGCGCTGCGAATCGCCAAGGAGCCGCCCTTGACCTTGCTGAAGCCTCTGTAGCCCATTCATCCTGTAATTCGGGTCCCCCTGCGACAAAGTGAAGCAGCGCGTCACCCGGTCGCATCCCACCTTAACGAAATCCTCCTAAAGTGGTCTGGTATCCCACCGGTCTCAGGCAGGAGGCGTCCCTTGGACGCGTTGTTGTTGTCCCGGATCCAGTTCGGATTCGTCATCAGTTTCCACGTGCTGTTCCCCGCCTTCACCATTGGTACGGCCAGCTGGCTGGCCTTCATCGAATGGCGTTGGCTGCGCACGAAGTTGCCCGTTTGGCGCGAGCTGTACTTCTTCTGGCAGAAGATCTTCGCGGTGTCGTTCGGCATGGGCGTGGTCAGCGGCATCGTCATGGCCTTCCAGTTCGGTACCAACTGGCCGCGGCTGAGCGAGGTGGCCGGTACCGTCATCGGACCGCTGCTGACCTACGAGGTGCTGACCGCGTTCTTCCTAGAAGCCAGCTTCCTCGGCGTGATGATGTTCGGCTGGGGCCGGGTCTCGCCGCGCCTGCATTTCCTGTCCACCTGCATGGTCGCGCTGGGCACGCTGTTCTCCACGTTCTGGATCCTGTCGTCCAACAGCTGGCTGCATACCCCGGCCGGCTACGAGATGGTCAACGGCATCGTGCATCCGGTGGACTGGTGGCAGGTGGTATTCAATCCGTCGTTCCCCTATCGCCTGGCACACATGGCGCTGGGCTCGTTCATCACCACCTGTTTCGTGATCGGTGGCGTGGGCGCGTGGTACCTGCGCAAGGGCACGCACGTGGAAGCGGGACGGCGCATGCTGATCGCGGCGGTGGCGTTCGCCGCACTGACCGTGCCGGTGCAGATCTTCGTCGGCGACATGCATGGCCTGAACACGCTCAAGCACCAGCCGATGAAGATCGCGGCGATGGAAGCGCACTGGCATGAAACCAGGGAAGGCGAGGGCGTGCCGCTGGTGGTGTTCGCGCTGCCGAACGAGAAGGAGGAGCGCAACGATTTCGAAGTGGCCATCCCGAAGCTGGGCAGCGTGATTCTCACCCACAGCCTGGACGGCACCTTCGATCCTCTCACCTCGGTGCCGGCCAGCGAGCGTCCGCCGGTGACGCCGGTGTTCTTCGCCTTCCGCATCATGGTCGGGCTGGGCACGCTGATGCTGGTGCTGGCCTGGGTGTCGGCCTTCCAGTTGTGGCGGAAGAAGCTGCTGGATTCGCCGTGGCTGCTGCGCGGCTGGAACTGGATGCTGCCCAGCGGTTTCATCGCGCTGCTGTCGGGTTGGTTCGTTACCGAGATGGGCCGCCAGCCGTGGGTGGTGTATGGCGTGCTGCGCACCGCCGATGCAGTGGGCCCGCAGAGCGCGTGGATGACCGCGCTGTCGCTGGGCGTCTACGTGGTGGGCTACGCCTTCGTGTTCGGCTGGGGCATCTGGTACCTGGTGAAGATCCTGCGCCACGGGCCGCAGCCCTATGCCGAAGGGCCGTCGCTGGACCACGGCAGCCACACCCCGGCGCGTCCGTTGTCGGCCGCCGACGAACCGCTGGAGGAGCGCTGACATGGACCTGATGACCTGGCTGCCGGTGGCATGGTTCGCGGTAATCGGCTTCGGCGTGCTGATGTACGTGGTGCTGGACGGCTTCGTGCTCGGCATCGGCATCCTTGCCCCGTTCGCCGAGGACGAGGAACAGCTGGACCTGATGATGAACACCGCCGCGCCGATCTGGGACGGCAACGAGACCTGGCTGGTGCTCGGTGGCGCCGGCCTGCTGGCGGCGTTCCCGAAGGCGTATGCGGTGCTGCTGTCGGCGCTGTACCTGCCGGTGCTGCTGCTGGTGGTGGCGCTGGTGTTCCGCGGCGTGGCGTTCGAGTTCCGCTTCAAGGCACATCGTTCGCGCCGGCTGTGGAGCGTGGCGTTCGGCCTCGGTTCGCTGCTGGCCACGTTCGCCCAGGGGGTGATCCTCGGCACCCTGGTGCAGGGCATCCCGCTGGTGGACGGTGCCTACCACGGCGGCCCGTTCGCCTGGTTCAGCCCGTTCGCCATGCTGACCGGTGCCGCGCTGGTGGCCGGCTATGCGCTGCTGGGCAGCACCTGGCTGATCCTGAAGACCGAAGGGCGCGTGCAGGCGCTCGCGCGGCAGATGACCCGCCCGCTGGTGGTGGCGGTGATCGCGGCGATGGGCCTGGTCAGCAGCTGGTTGCCGTTCCTCGATTCGCGCCTGATGGAACGCTGGTTCAGCGACGGCAACTTCTGGTGGCTCTCGCCGGTGCCGTTGCTGACCCTGGCGGTGGCTGCCGCGCTGTGGCGCAGCGCCACTCATCCGCGCCGCGACCTGCCGCCGTTCCTGCTCAGCCTGGCCCTGTTCGTGCTTGGCTTCCTTGGCCTGGTGCTGGGCATGTGGCCGTACCTGCTGCCGCCGTCGATGACGCTGTGGCAGGCCGCCGCGCCGGCGTCTTCGCTGGGATTCACCCTGGTCGGGCTGGTCATATTGCTGCCAGTCATCCTCGGCTATACAGCGTGGTCCTACCGGGTATTTCGCGGCAAAGTGCACGCTGACGCCGGCTACCACTGAGATTCGTGCGCGGGAACTGCGGCTGGCCGTTCCCGCGTTGTTGTTTGTGAAGACTGCATTCCCTGCGTTGGACGTGATAGCGTGCGCTCCTTTCCGGCAGCCAAGGGGGTAGCCGGCAACGTCCTGGACGGACGCACGGCTGCAGGAAGGGGGAGCCGCGCGTCGCCTTGAGTGGCCCGTGCCTATCGTTCCCCCAGTGAAACACCACCGCTAGATGATTGAATTCTCCGTCGTCGACTGGGCCGCCTGGGCGCCTGGCCTGACCGAGCGCAGCCAATGGCTGCGCTGGGCCGATGCGCCGTTCCTGCCCGTGGGCGAGGGCGCGCCAGCGCTCACCGAAATCCCGGCGATGCAGCGTCGGCGTATCGAACGGCTGGGCCGGATGGCGATCCAGGCCGCATGCTGGTGCGAGGACGCGCAGGGTGCCGACAGCCAGGTGCCCTTGGTTTTCGCCAGCCGACATGGCGATGTGCCCCGCTCGATGGATCTGCTGGCATCGCTGGCAGCCGAAGAACCCCTGTCGCCCACGACCTTCGGGCTGTCGGTGCACAACGCCATTGCCGCCCTGTACTCGATTGCCCGTGGTCATCGCGGCAACTACCTGGCGCTGGCCGCGGGCCGGGCCACGGCAGAAGCCGCCTGCCTGGAAGCGGTCGGTCTGCTGGCCGACGGCGCCCGTGAGGTGCGTGTGGTGGTGTACGAATCGCCCCTGCCGGGCATATACGCGCCGTTCGCCGACGAACCCGACGTGTTCTTCGCATGGTGCTGGCGTCTCACCCAGCCCCGCGAGGGCTGCCCGACCCTGTCACTGCGCTGGGAACCGGCCGGTGCTGCCGAGGGCGTGCCGGGCCATCTGCCGCACGCACTGGACCTGCACCGTTTCCTGTTGTCGAAGATGCCGGCGCTTGAGCATGTAACGCAGGGACAACGCTGGTCCTGGGGCCGCCGTGGCTGAGGGGCTGCGCCGTCTCGATCATGCCTGGCGTGTGTTCGGCACGGCGCTGTGCTTTCTTGCTTTTGGGCTGGGCGGGCTGGTGCTGGGAACGGTGGTAATGCCGCTGCTGCTGCTGATGCGCGACCCACTCGCGCGGCGCCGCCGTGCCCGCCGCCTGGTCCAGCTCGCCTTTGCCGGCCAGCTGCGGCTGATGCGCAGCCTGGGTGTGATGACCTGCGAGATCGAAGGGCGCGAACGCCTGCAGCGCGACGGCCTGCTGGTGCTGGCCAACCATCCAACACTCATCGATGTGGTCTGCCTTGTGTCATTGCTGCCCAACGCGGACTGCGTGGTCAAGCGCGCGGTAGCCAGCAGCCCGTTCATGCGCGGTGCGGTGCGGGCCGCCGGCTACATTGCCAACGACGATGGGCCGGGCCTGGTCGATGACTGCGTGAAGGCGGTCCGTGCGGGTGGCAGCCTGGTCATTTTTCCGGAGGGCACCCGCAGCGTGCCCGGGCAGCCACTGCGGCTGCAGCGCGGCGCCGCCAACATCGCCGTCCGCGGCCGTCTGGACATCACGCCGGTGCGGATCACCTGTACGCCGCCGACCCTGGCCAAAGGGCAGAAGTGGTATCGTATTCCCTCACGTTGCTTTCACGTTCGGCTGCAGATCGGCGAAGATATCCCGATCTCGACATTTCTGGTCGAAGACGACTCGCCAGGAGGGAATGCCCTGGCGGCACGTCGCGTCACCGAGCACCTTTCCCGTTACTTCGACCTGTCTGGAGACCCCACCCGTGCAAGCACTTGAGCACGAGATCAAGGTATTGATCATTTCCTCGCTTTCACTGGAGGACATCACGCCGGAGGATATCGATCCGGTTGCGCCGCTGTTCGTCGAGGGCCTTGGCCTGGATTCGATCGATGCGCTGGAACTGGGCCTGGCGCTGCAGAAGAAGTACGGTGTGAGCCTGTCATCCGACTCGGAAGAGACCCGCCGCCATTTTTCCAGCGTGCGCGCGCTTGGCGAGTTCGTCGCCGCCCATCGGTCGTAACCGGTGCCAGGAACTGCCATGACCAAGAATGAACTGTTCGATCGCATCGTTTCCATCCTCACCGACAGCTTCGAGATCGAACCGGCCCGGATCACGCCCCAGGCCCGGCTGTACGACGATCTGGACATCGACAGCATCGATGCGGTCGATCTGATCGTTCAGCTCAAGCCGCTGCTCGGACGCAACCTGCAGCCGGAAGCATTCAAGACCATGCGTACGGTGCAGGACATCGTCGATGTGACGCATGGCCTGCTGCCGGACCAGGCGGCCGCCTGACCGCAGCGCGGCCGTCGTTCCCATGGCACGCGCACGCACGGTGGCGGTGGCTGCGATCTCGTTGGCCTATCCGCTGCTGGTCTATCTGGCGATGGGCCGTTTCGAGCCGCGCTGGTCGTCGCTGCTGTTGTTCGCGCTGGCCCTGCTGCGGGCACTGGGCACGCGGCAACCGGTGTGGTGGGGCGCGGCAGCGGGTGCCGGCCTGCTCGCAGTGCTGGCGACGGTACTCAACCAGGCGCTGCCATTGAAGCTGTACCCGGCGCTGGTCAATGCCGTAATGCTGGTCCTGTTTGCCGGCAGCCTTCGATTCGGTCCTCCCGTGGTCGAGCGCCTGGCCCGCTTGCAGGAGCCGGACCTGCCTGCGTCGGCGGTGCCCTATACCCGTCGCGTCACCCAGGTGTGGTGCGGCTTCTTTGTCTTCAACGGCAGCCTGGCCCTGCTGACCGCGCTGTATGCGTCGGACCGGGTCTGGATGCTCTACAACGGTTTGCTGGCGTACGTGTTGATGGGAATCCTGTTTGCGGGTGAGTGGCTGGTGCGGCAACGGGTCAGGGCGGTGCACACGCATGGCTGAGTGGATTGCCCTGGATCGGCTGCTGCTGGATGCGCGGCCGCAACGCCCGGTCGGTGTCTGCGACGGTGTGCTGCTCGACCACGCCGGGTTCCACCGGCGCGTGCTGGCGTGGCGCTCGGCCTTTGCCGCTGCCGAGGGGCGCGACTGGGCCCTGTACTTCGACGATGCCGTGGCCTTCGCTGCAGCGCTGTACGGTGCCTGGCATGCCGGCAAGCGGGTATTCCTGGCGGCTGACAACCTGTCGGCCACGCTGCAGGCCCTGCAGTCACAGGTGAGTGGTTTTGCTGGCGATGTCCCCGCCGACTACCGCCCGCTGGCGGTGGTGGATGCAGAGGTGGACGGCGCGTTGCGGATGCTGGACGAGCGCGCCTGCGAGCTGTGCGTGTTCACCTCTGGCAGCACCGGCCAACCCAGCGCGATCAGCAAGCGCCTGGACCAGCTGGCGCGCGAAGTCGACGCGCTGCAGGCTGCGTTCGGTGCGCAGCTGGAAGGGGCGGAGGTGCATGGCACGGTTTCGCACCAGCACATCTACGGGCTGCTGTTCCGTGTGCTGTGGCCGCTGGCCGCCGGTCGCCTGATTCATCCGCGCCGGTTCTTCCATGAAGATCTGGTGGCGGCGCTGTCCGGTACCGAAACACTGCTGGTGGCCACCCCGGCCCACCTCAAGCGCCTGCCCGAACAGCTGGATTGGTTCAGCCTGCATGGCCGCCTGCGCGCAGTGTTCTCCTCCGGTGGCCCGCTGCCTGAAGAAGCGGCGCGGCAGGTGCGGCAGTGGTTGGGCGTGGCTCCCACCGAGGTGTATGGCAGCAGCGAGACCGGCGGCATCGCCTGGCGTCGCTGGGAAACCGACCTGCCGCCGTGGCGGCCACTGCCGGGCGTGCAGTGGCGGATCGAGGAGGGATGCCTGGCCGTGGCGTCGCCACACCTGGAGAACGCCGGCTGGTGGCGCACCCAGGACCGCGTCGAAGCGCTGGCCGATGGGTGTTTCCGCCTGCTGGGCCGAACCGATCGCATCGTCAAGATCGAAGAGCGGCGCGTCTCGCTGGATGCGCTGGAACGAGCGCTGCGCGAAGACACCGAAGTGGAGGATGCACGCGTGCTGGTGCTGCCGGGCCAGCGCGAGCAGCTTGCAGCGGTGGTGGTGCCGGCAGATGCCGCGTTGCTGGACGGTGGTGACGCGGCGCGTCGTGCACTCGGCCAGCGCCTGGGTGCGCGGCTGGCCCACAGCCACGACGCAGTGACCCGTCCACGTCGCTGGCGACTGGTCCAGTCGCTGCCATTCAATGCGCAGGGCAAGGTCACCCAGGCGGCGCTGGCGGCACTGTTCCAGCCGCTGATGCCGGTACCGCTGTGGGATCACCGCGATACGTCCAGCGCGACATTGCGCATGACCCTCGACCCGGCGCTACGGCCGTTCCAGGGCCACTTCCCGCAGGCACCCATCCTGCCCGGTGTGGCCCAGCTGGACTGGGCGGTGCGTTTCGGCCGACAGGCGTTCGCGATGCCGGCGGGTTTCCTGCGCATGGACGCGGTGAAGTTCCAGCACGTCGCGCGGCCGGGTGACGTGCTGACCCTGCATCTGGACTGGGATGCGGCGCGTGGCGTGCTGGGTTTCCGCTATACCTCCAGCCACGGAATGCACTCCAGCGGAAAAGTGGTGTTCGCCGATGCGGATTGATTCCTCCAGTGCCAGTGCCGCGTTCGCGCCATTGGTGGTGATTCCTGTCTACGACCACGAACATGCGATCGCGGCGGTGGTCGACGGCGTGCTGGCTTCCGGCCTTCCATGCCTGCTGGTGGACGACGGCTCACATGACGCGTGTGCAGCAGTGCTGCGTTCGCTGGCGCAGCGCCAGGGGGTCGACCTGCTGCGCCTGGACATCAACCAGGGCAAGGGCGGGGCGATGCTGGCCGGTTTCGCCGAGGCCCACGCGCGTGGCTACAGCCACGTGCTGCAGATCGATGCCGACGGCCAGCACGATACCGGCGACCTGCCACGTTTCATCGAGGTATCGCGTGCCCATCCGGATGCGGTGATCTGTGGTATCCCGGCCTACGATGCCAGCGTACCGAAGGCACGGCTGTATGGCCGCTACGCCACCCACATCTGGGTCTGGATCAATACGCTGTCGCTGCACCTGCGCGACACCATGTGTGGCTTCCGCGTTTACCCACTGCCACCGGTTCTGCGCGTGGCCGGCGAAGAGACCATCGGCCGGCGCATGGATTTCGATACCGAGGTGATCGTGCGCCTGTACTGGCGGCAGGTGCCGGTCGAGCACCTGGCCACGCGCGTGACCTATCCTTCCGATGGCGTGTCGCACTTTGATATGTGGCGCGACAACGTACGCATCACCCGCATGCACACCCGCCTGTTCTTCGGCATGCTCTGGCGCGCACCGCGCCTGCTGCGCCGCCGCCTGCGGGGGCAGCGCTGAAATGGCGACCCCTCAGGGTGCCCCGCACTGGGCCGATATCGGTGAATCCACCTCGGTGGCCGGCGTGCTGGTCCTGTACTGGGTGCACCGCTGGTTCGGGCGCTGGCCGTTCCGCATGTGCGTGTGGCCGGTGGTGGCCTGCCACTGGCTGGGCAATCGCGTTGGCCGCGAGGCCTCGATGCAGTATCTGCAGCGGCTGCAGGCCTACAGCGGCGTGCTGGGTCGCGCGCCGACCCGGCGCGACAGCCTGCGCCACTTCTTTGCATTTGCCGACACGATGCTGGACAAGATCCTCGGCATCGGTGGGCGCTATCCGCCCGAACGCATCCACCTGCATCGCACCCCGGTGCTGGAGAGGATCGCGCAGCGCGAAGGCGGGCTGATCCTTACCGCGCACATCGGCTGCCTGGAACTGTGCCAGGTGCTGGCCGAGCGGGTCCCCGGCCTGTGCATTACCGTGCTGGTGCATACCGCGCATGCGCAACGCTTCAATCGCCTGCTGCGTCGGCTGGATCCGCTTGCAGCAGTGGAACTTGTGCAGGTCACCGAAATGGGGCCTGCCACGGCGATGATGCTGGCCGACAAGGTGGCCGCTGGCGGTTTCGTGGCCATTGTCGGCGATCGAACGCCGGTCGGTGGTGGGCGCTGCCTCAGCGCCGATTTCCTCGGGCAACGTGCGCCGTTCCCCATCGGTGGGTATGTACTTGCCGCCGCACTGGGCTGCCCGGTCTACACCATGGCCTGCCTGCATGAGGGCGAGGGCTATCGGGTCGTGTTCGAGCCGTTCGCCGATCGCATCGTGCTGCCACGGGGGTCGCGTGATGCGGCATTGTCCGCGCAGGTGCAGCGCTATGCGGGCTGGCTGGAACAGCAGGTCATCCAGTCGCCGCTGGACTGGTTCAATTTCTTCCCCTTCTGGGATCAGGCTCCGCATGACGACTGACGCCTTAACCGTGTGCCGCTTTGGCGATGCACCCTTGACCATCGAAGACGTGGTTGCCCTGGCCCGGCGCCGTTGCGAAGCCGCGCTGAGCGAGGCGCCGGCGTTCCGCGCGCACATCCAGCGCGGTGCCGACTTCCTCGACGGCCTGCTGCGCGATGATGGCGTCATCTACGGTGTGACCACCGGCTACGGCGACTCGTGCACGGTGAACATTCCGCCGCCGCTGGTAGCGGAACTGCCGCACCATCTGTACACCTACCATGGTTGCGGCCTCGGCCGTTACCTGGACCCGGTCGAGACCCGCGCGGTGCTGGCCGCGCGCCTGGCCTCGCTGGTGCGTGGCATGTCCGGTGTCAGCGTACCGTTGCTGGAAGGCCTGGCTACGCTGCTGCAGCACGATGTACTGCCGCTGATTCCGGCCGAAGGTTCGGTTGGTGCCAGTGGTGACCTGACCCCGCTGTCCTACGTGGCGGCGGTGCTGTGTGGCGAGCGCGAGGTGCTGCACGACGGCCGCGTGCAGCCAGCGGGCGAAGTGCTGGCGAAGATCGGCATGGCGCCACTGAAGCTGCGGCCGAAGGAAGGCCTGGCAATCATGAACGGCACCGCGGTGATGACCGGCCTGGCCTGCCTCGCCTGGCAGCGCGCCGACTACCTGGCACGCATGGCCACGCGCCTGACCGCTTTCAATGTGCTGGCCAGCGACGGCAACGCGCACCACTTCGACGAAGACCTGTTCGCGGCCAAACCGCACCCGGGCCAGATGCGCATTGCCGCGCGCCTGCGCAGCGACCTGCACAGCGAGCACCCGCCGCGCAATGAACAGCGCCTGCAGGACCGTTATTCGCTGCGCTGCGCACCGCATGTGATCGGCGTGCTGGAAGACAGCCTGCCGTTCCTGCGCCAGCTGATCGAAACCGAACTGAACAGCGCCAACGACAACCCGCTGATCGATGTGGATGGCGAGCGCATCCTGCACGGCGGCCACTTCTACGGAGGCCACATCGCGCTGGCGATGGATACCCTGAAGAACACGGTCGCCAACATTGCCGACCTGCTCGACCGCCAGCTGGCGCTGGTGGTCGATGCGCGCTACAGCCATGGACTGCCGGCCAACCTGTCGGCCGCCACCGGCCCGCGTGCGGCCATCAACCATGGCCTGAAGGCACTGCAGATCAGCGTTTCGGCGTGGACTGCCGAAGCACTGAAGCAGACCATGCCGGCCAGCGTGTTCTCGCGGTCCACTGAATGCCATAACCAGGACAAGGTCAGCATGGGCACCATCGCCGCGCGCGACTGCCTGCGCGTGATCGAACTGACCGAACAGGTGGTGGCCGCGATGCTGGTGGCTGCCCGCCAGGGCCTGGCGCTGCGCGAACGGGTTGGCCTGAACGCGCAGCTGCATGGCAGTCTGGCCGATATGTACGCCGACCTGGGGCAGCGCATTGCCCTGGTCGAAGAAGACCGCGCGCTGGATCGCGAACTGCGGGACCTGCTGGTGGAGATCCGCGCGCAACGTTGGGAGCTGTATGCCGGTGAATGAAGCAATCGAACGGGTGGCCGAAGTTGCGCTGGCCCCAGCCTTCCATGACTGCGACCCGATGAACGTGGTCTGGCATGGCCATTACTTCAAGTACTTCGAGATCGCGCGTTGTGCACTGCTGGGTCGTTACAACTACGACTACCCGCAGATGCTCGAATCGGGTTACCTCTGGCCGGTGGTCGATGCACGGGTGAAGTATGTGCGCCCGCTGCTGTTCAACCAGCCGCTGCGCGTGGTCGCGCGCCTCGTGGAATGGGAGAACCGGCTGAAGATCGACTATGAAATCCTCGATGCGCAGAGCGGCCAGGTGCTGACGCGCGCAATGACCATCCAGGTGGCGGTGGACGCGGCCAGCAGGGAAATGCTGTACCAGTGCCCGCCGGTACTGTGGGAACGCTTGGGAGTGCCTGCGCCATGAACCGAGCCAACCGTTTCGCGCGTGCGCTGCTGTGCACGGTGTTGCTGCTGGCTGCACCGCTGGTGCAGGCCGCCGATCCGGCCATCGACGCGATCACCCAGGCGGTGGCGCGGCCGGACGTATTGCGTGGCCAGTTCACGCAGGAAAAGCAGGTCAGCGGCTTCAGGAACCCATTGCGCTCGCAGGGCCGGTTCGTGGTCGCGCGCCAGCATGGCGTGATCTGGACCACGCTGAAGCCGTTTCCCTCCGAGGTGGTGGTCACTGCCGACCGCATCCTGAGCCGCCAGCGTGACGGCAGCACCCGCGTCGAGCTCGATGCGCGGCAGCAGCCGGCGATGCGCTCGGTGAACGCGATCATGTTCGCGCTGATGAGTGGCGACGTGCAGGCGCTGTCCGGCCCGTTCAACGTGACGGTCAGCCGCGAAGGACAGGGCTGGCGCCTGCAGCTGACGCCGAAGTCGGCGATGCTGGCCAAGGCGTTCCAGTCGCTGACTCTGCAGGGCGACCGTTACGTGCGCCAGGTCGAGATTGTCGAGGCCAGCAAGGACCGCACGCTGATCCAGTTCAACGCGCTCAGCGAGGCTCCGGCCGCGCTCAGCGCAGACGAGGCGCGCCGCTTTGAGTGAGGACGTGGCGTTGAATGCACCGGACCGGTTGCGGCGCTGGTGGCATTGGCTGGGCATCGCCTGGCTGCTGCTGCTGCTGGCGCTGGGCGTGCAGCAGTGGCACCTGTGGAGCCAGCAATCGCGGATCGACACCGACATCCTCGCGCTGCTGCCGCAGGACGCGCATGACCGTCTGTTGAGCGACGTCACCCGGCGCATCGCCGATGGCAGTTCGCGGCAGGTGGTGGTGCTGCTCGGCAGCAAGGACGGCGCTGCCGCCAAGCGTGCGCAGGCCGCGTTTGCTGCGGCCATGGCCAAGGACGCCGATCACGCGTTGCTGGTACCCAGCGGCTCGATCGAAGGCTGGTTCGATGAGGCGCGCGCGTTCTATGCGCCGTACCGCGACCGCCTGCTGACCCCGGCCCAGCGCGAGCAGCTGCAGGGCGGCGAACCGGGCGCGTTGGCCGAGCAGGCGCTGGCCGCGCTGTACGGCCCGATGGGGCCCCCACGTCTGACCGAGTGGCGGCAGGATCCGCTGTCGCTATGGCCGCAATGGTGGCAGCAGCAGGCACAGGGCGCGGGCCTGCGGCTGGGCGATGATGGCCTGCTCGATGCCGAAGGCAGGCACTGGGCTGCACTGCAGTTCGATACGCCGGGCTCGGCGTTCAAGCTCGATGGCGAGCGCCATCTGGATGGATTGCTGGAACGCGCCGGGCAGGCGGCGAAGGCTGCCGCTCCGGACCTGGAGATCCTGCATGCGGGCGTGCCGCTGCATGCCGAGGCGGCGGCAGTGCAGGCCAACCGGGAGATCAATACCATCGGCTGGGGCTCGCTGGCGGCGGTGCTGCTGCTGGTGTGGCTCGCGTTCCGCTCGCTGCGTCCGATCCTGCTGGTGGCCACGTCGCTGCTGATCGGCTGTGGCGTGGCGCTGGCGGTGACCGTGCTGGTGTTCGGCAACGTGCACGTGTTGACCCTGGTGTTCGGTGCATCGCTGGTGGGCGTGGCCGAGGACTATGGCATTCACTGGTTCGCCTCGCGCCAGGCCGAGCCGGCTGATCGCCGCTGGAAGCTGCTGAGGCACTTACTGCCTGGCCTGTGGCTGGCGCTGCTGACCAGCGCACTGGCCTACCTGGCGCTTGGCCTGACGCCTTTCCCGGGCCTGCGCCAGATGGCGCTGTTCTCGGTGGTCGGCCTGGCGGCCGCGTTCCTGACGGTGATCTTCTGGTTCCCGTGGCTGGATGGTGGTGAAATCCGCCAGACCCGTTTCTCGCAGTGGCTGGGCAGCACGCTGGAGCGCTTCCCGCGTCTGCATGGTCGCCGTGCGGTGACGCTGTTCGTGGTGATCACGCTGGCGCTGTCTGCGATCGGCATCGCGCGCCTGCAGAGCAACGACGACCTGCGCAGCCTGCAGTCCTCGCCGCCGGCATTGATGGCACAGCAGATCCGCCTCAGCCAGCTGCTGGGCATGCCCAGCCCGGCGCAGTTCTACCTGGTGCAGGGTGTGGATGCCGCGCAGCTGCTGCAGCGTGAGGAAGCATTGACCGGGCGCCTGCGTGTATTGGCCAACGACAAACGCATTGGTGGCTACCGCGCGATCAGCGACTGGCTGCCGTCGCCGTCGCGACAGCAGGCAGATGCCGCGCTGACCGCGAAGGTGGAACCGGGTGTGCTGTCCGCCGTGTCCGAGGCCGTGGGCGAGCCGCTGCAGCGACCGCAGTTCGCGAATGCGCCGCTCACCGCCGAAGCCTTCCTGGCCTCGCCGGCCTCGCAGCCGTTCCGCCACCTGTGGGTGGGCGACGTGGGCGGGCAGATGATCAGCGTGGTGATGGTCGATGACCTCTCGCGTGCCGATGCGCTGGCCACCCTTCAGGGCGCGGCCGAAGGCCTGCCGGGCGTGCGCTGGGTGGACCGCACTGCCGATTTCTCGCAGCTGCTGGGTCACTATCGCAAGCTGATGGGAGGGCTGCTGCTGGTCGGTATCGCGCTGGTGTTCGGCGCGCTGTGGCTGCGCTACCGCCGCCAGGCCTGGCGAGTATTCGCGCCGACGCTCATTGCCGGTGCGCTGACCCTGGGTTTGCTGGGCCTGTTCGGCCAGCCGCTGCAGCTGTTCAACGTGCTGGCGCTGATGCTGCTGCTCGGCATGGGCATCGACTACGGCATCTTCCTGATCGAGCATCGCGGTGATGCCAGCGCATGGCTGGCGGTGTGCGTGGGCGCGGCCAGCACCTGGCTGTCGTTCGGCCTGCTGGGGTTGTCGCAGACCCCGGCGCTGCGCGCCTTCGGCCTCACGCTGCTGTTCGGCATCGGCCTGGTCTGGCTCATCTCGCCGTTGTTCCGACCGTCACCCCATGCATTGCCGCCGTCCTGAATCGGAGCGCTGGCGCCCTGGCCCGACGCTGGCGCGGCGACCACTTCGGGAACATCATCTATCCCCCCTCGACCCGTATCCGGAAGGGCGTTACATGAACAATCCCATCAACAGCGGCTGCCGTACACGTGTGCTGGAGGCCGCGTGCCGCAGCTGATCGTGCGCAACATTGCGGCGCTGCTGCTGTGCGCGCTGCTGTCCGCCTGCGCCGGGCGCATGCCAAGGCCGCAGGTCGAGCTGCCGCCGCTGCGGTTGGCTCCGTCCAGCCTGCCGACGCCACTGGCGCTGCAGCAGCAGCTGCATTTCCGCTTCGGGCGCCACGAACGTGATCTCGACGCTCTGCTGGAAGCCGATGCGCAGCAGGTGCAGCTGGCGGTGCAGGCCATGGGCCAGACCGGCGTTCGTCTGCACTGGGATGGCCGGCAGTTGACCGAACAGCGTGCATCGTGGTTGCCGCCGCAGGTTCGCGCGGAGCGCGTGCTGGATGATCTGCAGTTCGCGCTGTGGCCGACGGCCGCGATCGCCGCCGTGTTGCCGCCTGGCTGGCAGGTCGGTGATGACGGCCACCAGCGCAGTCTGTCGCGCGACGGTACGGTGTGGCTGCAGCTGCAACGCCTGCAGGATGGCAGCCTGCAGCTGGACAACCGCGCAGAAGGCTACGCGCTGCGCATCGAATCGATCGATATGGCTGGGCAGGACTGATGGACACTGCCGTTTTCCTCAACGACCTGGGCATTGTCTGCGCGCTGGGCGAGGGCCGCGCGGTGGTGGCGGAGGCGATGTTCGCCGAGGTGCCGGGTGGGTTGAGCAACAACGACAGCCTGTTGCCGGGGCGGACCCTGGCGTTGGGGGAGGTGTGCACGCCGCTGCCGACGCTGGACGAGCTCCCGCTGGCCCTGCGTGGGCGCAACAACGCGCTGCTGGCGGTTGCGCTGGCGCAGATCGCGCCTGCGGTGGCCGCGGCCATCGCCCGCTATGGCGCCGAGCGCGTGGCTGTGGTGATGGGGACCAGCACTTCGGGTATTGGCGAAGGCGAGCGGGCCATGTGCTCCCACGCCAGCAACGGTCATTGGCCGGCGGACTACGATTACGCGCAGCAGGAAATGGGAACGGCCGCGCAGTTCGTGCGGCTGCGCAGTGGTGCGCAGGGCCCGGCATGGACGCTGTCCACGGCATGTTCATCCAGTGCCAAGGCCCTGGTGTCGGCTGCGCGCCTGTTACGCGCCGGGGTGGTCGATGCGGTCATCGCCGGTGGCGCCGATTCTCTGTGCCGCTTTACCGTTGCGGGTTTCAGCGCGCTTGAGTCGGTGTCCGCGCTGCGCTGCAATCCGTTCTCGCAACATCGATCCGGCATCAACATCGGGGAAGGCGCCGCGCTGTTCCTGCTCACCCGCGACATCGGCCCGGTGGCGCTGGCAGGATGGGGTGAGTCCTCCGACGCCCACCACATGTCCGCACCCGACCCGCAAGGCCAAGGCGCCATCGATGCGCTGCGGCAGGCACTGAAGCGCGCTGTCTGGTCGCCCGCTGATGTCGATTACGTGAACCTGCATGGCACCGCCACCGACCACAACGACGCCATGGAAAGCCTGGCGGTTTCGGAGGTGCTCGGTACCGATGTACCGGCCAGCTCGACCAAGCCGCTTACCGGGCATACGCTCGGCGCCTCCGGCGCGATCGAGGCGGCATTGTGCTGGATGATGCTGGCCGAGAACCCGCTGCAGCGGCTGCCACCGCACTGGTGGGATGGCGCCGTGGATGAGGCGCTGCCGGAACTGTCACTGGTGGCACCAGGCACCCGCCTGGCACGCCCGCTGCGACGGATACTGAGCAACTCGTTTGCCTTCGGCGGCAGCAATGCGGTGTTGGCACTGGAACGCCGATGAACCCTCTCTACGCGATCGAGGAAGTGGTGCCGCATCGCCAGGACATGTGCCTGCTGCAGCGGATACTGCGATGGGACCAGGACAGCATCGAGGCCGAACTGGTGGTACCCGGGACGGGTCTGTTCATCGAGAACGGTGAAATGCCGGCCTGGATCGGCATCGAGTACATGGCGCAGGCGATTGCCGCCTGGTCGGGGTGTCGCGCGCGTGCGGCTGGCGCAGCGCCGCAGCTGGGCTTCCTGCTCGGCAGTCGGCGCTACAGCAGCCTGCGCAGTGGTTTCCCGAGCGGAACCCGCCTGCGTGTGCAGGCGCGTCGCGAACTGCTGGGCGACAATGGGCTGGGGATGTTCGCCTGCCGGATCCTGGCGGGCGAGGAAGAATGGGCGGTTGCCAACGTGTCGGTGTACGAGCCGCTCGACGCGAAGGCCTATCTGGAGAGTGGACAGGCATGACTGGGAATCGATGCGTGCTGGTGACAGGCGCCAGCCGGGGGATCGGCCGCGCCATTGCGCTGCGTGTTGCCCATGACGGATTCGATGTGGCGGTGCATTGCCGCAGCCGCGTGGAGGAGGCACAGGCCGTGGTCGCCGAGATCCAGGCCCTGGGCGTGCAGGCGCGCGTGCTCACCTTCGACGTGTCCGATCGTGATGCCGCCCGCGCGGCGCTGGAGGCCGACGTGGACGCGCATGGCGCGTATTACGGCGTGGTCTGCAATGCGGGCATCGCCCGCGACGGCGCTTTCCCGGCGTTGTCGCCGGAGGATTGGGACCAGGTCATCCACACCAACCTGGATGGCTTCTACAACGTGCTGCATCCGTTGATCATGCCGATGGTGCGTCGGCGCAAGCCGGGCCGCATCGTCACCCTGTCGTCGGTGTCAGGCATTGCCGGCAACCGTGGCCAGGTGAACTACAGCGCGGCCAAGGCCGGCATCATCGGCGCTACCAAGGCCTTGGCACTGGAACTGGCCAGCCGCCAGATCACGGTCAACTGCGTGGCGCCGGGCCTGATCGAGACGGAGATGCTCAACGAGGAAGTGGTGGAGCACGCGCTGAAACTGATTCCTGCCGGCCGCGTTGGTCGTCCCGATGAGGTGGCGGCGACGGTGGCCTTCCTGCTGTCCGAGCCGGCCGGCTACATCACCCGGCAGGTGATTTCGGTCAACGGAGGCATGCTCTGATGGGCATCGACCATCGAGTGGTGGTGACCGGTGCCGCCGCCATCAGTCCGCTCGGCCACGACTGGCCGACCATCCACGCGCAGTTGCGCAGCGGCCGCAACGCCGTGCGCGCGATGCCCGAGTGGGATGTCTATGCCGGGCTGAACACCAGACTGGCCGCACCGGCGCAGCCGTTCGAGCTGCCGCCGACCTACAACCGCAAAAGCACCCGTTCGATGGGCAAGGTGGCGATCATGTCGGTGCGTGCCACCGAAATCGCCCTGCACGAAGCGGGGCTGCAAGACCATCCGGTGCTGCGCAGCGGGCGTACCGGAGTGGCCTATGGCTCCTCCTCCGGCAGCCATGAGGCCATCGGCGAACTCGGCCGCATGCTCAACGAGTTCACCACCGATGGCATCAGCGCCACCACCTACCTGAAGATGATGAGCCACACCGCACCGGTCAACATCGGCGTGTTCTTCGGTCTGTCCGGGCGCGTCTACACCACGTCCAGTGCCTGTACATCCGGCAGCCAGGGCGTCGGCGCGGCCTATGAGGCAATCCGCAGCGGCAAGCAGACGGTGATGGTGGCCGGCGGTGCCGAGCAGCTGGACGCCGCCGCGGCCGCGGTGTTCGACACCTTGTTCGCGACCAGCGTGCAGAACGACGCCCCGCAGTCGACGCCACGCCCGTTCGATGCCGGCCGCGACGGCCTGGTGCTGGGCGAGGGCGCGTGTACGCTGATCCTGGAAGACCTGGAGCACGCGCTGGCGCGCGGTGCGACCATCCTTGCCGAGGTGGTGGGGTACGGCACCAACAGCGACGGCCAGCACGTCACCCAGCCCAGTGCCGACACCATGGCCCAGGCCATGCGCCTGGCGCTGGAGGATGCCGGACTGGACGCGGCGCAGATCGACTACGTCAACGCCCACGGTACCGCGACCGAGCACGGCGACATCGCCGAAACCCAGGCTACCGCGCAGGTGTTCGGCTCGCGGATGCCGATCAGCTCGCTGAAGAGCTACGTCGGGCATATGCTGGGCGCCTGCGGTGCATTCGAGGCCTGGGTGAGCATCGAGATGATGCGTGCCGGCTGGTTTGCCCCGACCCTGAACCTGGTGGAGGTCGATCCGCGCTGCGGCCAGCTGGACTTCATCACCGGCCAGGGCCGCGAACTCCAGGCCGAGTACGTGATGAGCAACAACTTCGCATTCGGGGGCATCAACACGTCCCTGGTGTTCCGTCGCTGGGGCGAGTGATTCCGCAGCCGCCAGGTGTGCGAGTGGCTGAACGCCACCGCCACATTGCTGAACCCCGCAGGGGAAACGCCGCCGATCGCGCCGCCATCGTCGGCTGACGGCTTTCCCCGGTGTCGGCTTTCCGACACAATCATGGCTCTTCCCGGGTTATCGTCCCGCGGACATGCACGCCTACGTCTATAAAAGCCAACTCAAGCCGGACACCTACGTCTACGTTCCCCGACGCGATGATTTCAGCGCGCTGCCTGCGCCGCTGCTCACCTCGCTGGGAACGCTTGCCTTCGTCCTGGAGGTGGCCCTGGATGCCCAGCGCCGCCTGGCCCGGGCCGATCCCGAAAAGGTCCGCAGCGAAATGAGCGAACGCGGGTTCTACCTGCAGGTGCCGCCGTCGGTGGCCAGCCTGATGCCGCGGCACTATGACTGACGCCTCCCGTCCGCGCGTACTGTCGATCGCCTTCGCCGTGGGTGCCGTACTGGCGCTGGGCGCCGCCGTGGGCGGCATTCCGGGTGCCATCCTTGCCGCCCTGGCGCAGCCTGCGTTCGCGCTGGGTGTGTCGTGGTGGCGCCGCAGCCGTGCGCTGCTGCCGCTGAAGGTGGTCGCACGCCAGGACCTGCCCGCGCTGCTGGCGCTGTGGGCCGCCGCACCGCTGCTGCTGGCGCTGCTGCTGGCCTGGCCGCTGGCGGCGCTGCGCGACAGCGGCAGCCTGGCCGCTGTGCTGGGCCTGAGCGTGCTGGTCAGTGCCGGCCTGCTGGCGGCTTGGCGTACCTGGCCGTTGTGGAACGACGTTGAACGCCTTGACGGCAGCCTGGCCCAGCATTGGCAGGCGCTGGCAGGGCGCGATCTGACCGCCTGGCGTGGCCTCGGCGTGGCCGCGCTGGTGATCGCACTGGCTGCACTGGTGGTGTTGCCGGCCTGGCCCGACCTGCTGCCGGAAAGCGCACGCTGGCCGGCCGCGCTGGCGGTGCTGGTGCTGTCGCCGCTGCTGCACCTGCTGCTGCAGCGGGTGGCGCCGGCGCCGCTGGTGTCGTTGCGCTCCAGCCCGTTGGCCACGGCCAGCAACGAGCACGAACCGATGTTTGCCGCCGCGGCCGAATCCGTGCCGCTGGAGGCGATGGCACCGCAGGAGCTGACCCCGGCACTGTATGAAGCCGCCCGCCATGGCCGCATCGACCGCGGCCTGCAGCTGCTGCAGGCCGGTGCCGATCCGTATGCGCTGCCGGACCCGAACTGGCGCGACCAGCGCAGCCTGGCGGTGCTGGCGGCGGTGCTGCCCGATCTGCGCCTGCTGCGCGAACTGATCGCCCGCGGCGTTGATGTGAATGCACCGCACCGGGGCATGACCCCGCTGCTGGCCGCCACCCGTGACAGCTGGCATGGTCGCCCCGAAGCGGTCATGACCCTGCTCGCCAACGGTGCTGATTCGCGTGCTACCGACAGCGATGGCAACACCCCGCTGCACCATGCCGCGCGCAGTTCCGACCCGGGCGTGGCGGCGCTGTTGCGCGACGCTGCCGCCGAAGTCGATGCATTGAACAACGAGGGCTGGTCACCGCTGGCCGTGGCCTGCCAGGTCGGCAACTGGCGCTTGGCTCGCTTCCTGCTCGAACGCGGTGCGCGCAGCGAACCGGCCGAGGGCACGCCGGTGCTGCTCGCCGCTGCCGCCACCGAAGACGATGATCCGGCCGGCGTGCAGCTGCTGCTCAAGCACAAGGCGCGCGCCGACGCCCGTGATCGCCAGCGCCGCAGTGCGCTGCACGAGGCGGCGCTGGCCGGCCACGTGGAAATCATCGGTGTGCTGCTCGCCGCCGGCGCCAATCTGGAAGCGCGCGATGCGCTTGGTCGCACGCCGTGGCTGGAAGCGGCCCGCGCCGGTCGCGCCGGTGTGATTGAACATCTGTTGCCGCACAAGCCCGACCTGATCGCGGTGGACGGCGAAGGCCGCAATGCGGTGCAGCTGGCCGTCATGGCCGAGGACGTCTCCCCGCTGCTGATCAAGCGCCTGGTCGATCTGGGCATTGCTGCCGATGCGACCGATCCGGTCGGCCGTCGTGCGGTGGATTACGCCGCCGAAGCCGGCCGCTGGGCGATCGTCGCCCTGCTGGATCCCTCCTATCCATTGCCGGCTGCGGTCAGCGATGGTCTGGCCGAGCGCGGCGAAGCGGCCGCGGCCAGCGGCCTGCTGCCGGATCGCCCGCCGCTGACCCTGCTGCGCGAAGCGCTGGGCTTCGGCAACACCGACGGCATGGCCGCGCTGGCCAAGCTGTGCCAGCCGGAAGAACTGGGCAGCCTGCTGCTTGACCCCGAACTTGCGCTTGAGCCGGACGCGGTCGATTGGCTGCTGGCGCATGGTGCTGATCCCTACGTACGCGATGCCTGCTCGGACACGCCGATGTTCGCGCTGCTGTCGCGTGGCATCGATGCGGTGCCGGCGCTGCAGGTGATGCTGCAGCGTGGCCTGTCACCGGCCGGACGCGGTGGCTTGGCGCGTTTCCTGGCGGCTTGTGCGCAGCACGACCAGGCCGCCCGTGGCCTGGAACAGCTGGCACTGGAACTGCTGGAACGTGGCGCCGATCCGTTCGCCGCTTCGCCGGCCGGTGATCCGCCGTTGTCGCTGGCGGTGCGCCTGGGCTGGCTGCGCCTGCAGCAGGCCCTGCTCAAGGCCGGTGTCGATCGCGAAGCGCGCGACAGCCATGGCATGACCGCATTGCACCTGGCCACTGCATTGGCCCGCGAAGGCGCGCTGAAGCTGCTGGTGCAGCACGGTGCATCGCCGGAAGCACGTGCTGCCGACGGGCAGACGCCGCTGGGCGTGGCGCTGTCGATCGGTCGCCGTGATCTGGCCGACTGGCTCGACTGGCGGGTATGGCCGTTGCCGCGCCGTACGCTGCGCGAGGCCGATCTGCCGGCCGCCGCGATGGCCGGTGATGTGGATGCCGTGCGCCGCCTGATCGACCTGGGCTTCGCCGTTGATGCGGTCGACGCACAGGGCTGCACCGCGCTGCTGCGTGCCGCCGGTGGTGGCCATCTGGCGGTGACCGACCTGCTGCTGGCGCGTGGCGCCAATCCGCAGCACGCTGCGGCCAGTGGGGCTACGCCGCTGTCGGCGGCGGTCAGCATGCGCCAGGTGGATATCGTTTCGGCCCTGCTCGATGCCGGCGCCAAGCTGGAACACCGCCTGCCGGGCGGCGTGACCGTGCTGATGCTGGCCTCGGCGCTGGGCCTGCCGGACATCGTCGCGCGCCTGCTCACCGCCGGCGCCGACGTGCATGCCGGTGATGCGCAGCAGCTGGGCCCTCTGCACTGTGCTGCGCTGTACGGCTTCAGTGCGCGCGACCGTTCGCGCCTGCTGGCGCTGCTCGACACCCTGCTGCTGGCCGGTGCCGAACCGGACCAGGCCGCCGCCGGTTCGGTCACGCCGCTGCTGCTGCTGCTGGGTGCGCGTGCCGAGCCGGGCACTGCCTGCGACGAGCAGGTGGTGATGGCGGCGGTAGAGCGCCTGCTGGATGAGGACGTCAGCCTGGACGTGCGCGATCCGCGCGGCTTCGGTCCGCTGCACCTGGCCGCGCTGCATGGCCTGCCGTTGCTGGTGCAGCGCCTGCTGCGCGCTGGTGCCGATCCGGAAGCGCGCGACAGCCTCAACCGCAGCCCGCGCGAGATCGCGGTGATGCGTGGCTTCATCGACGTGGCCGGCGAGTTCGAACCGCGCGTGCCGGGTGTTTCGTCGATGGCGCGGTTCCTGCGCGACAACGGTTGATCCCGGGAAAAGGGTAGTGCCGCCCGCTGGCCGGCACGCCTACTTGCCGTCGCTTTCCGCGTCGGCCTCGAACAGGTGCATCAGGTCGTTGCGCGCATCGCGCGAGGTCTGGATCACCGCCGCCTCGTCGTCGTACACCAGGTACTGGTCGCGCAGCAGCTGTTCGTCGTGCTCGCGGAAGCGCTGCACATGGCGCTCGGCCACGTCCGGCGCCACGCCCAATGCAGTCAGCACGCGGCCGCTCATCTCCAGGCTGGTGCCGAACACTTCGCGGAACGGCTCGGCCGACATGTCCATCAGACGCCACGCATGCTGGCGGTTGCGTGCGCGGGCCAGCACCTTCGCGTCCGGGTACAGCCGGCGCACCATGCGTACCGCGCGCAGGTTGGTCTCCGGGTCATCCACGGTGATCACGAACACATCGATGTGCTCGCCGCCCGCAGCGCGCAGCATCTCCGGCCGGGTCGGGTCGCCGTAGTACAGCTGGTTGCCGAAGCGGCGCAGGTCGGCCACGGTGTCCGGATTCGCTTCCAGCGCCACGAACGGCACCTTCTGCGCGGTCAGCAGGCGCGCGATCACCTGGCCGAAGCGGCCCATGCCGGCGATCAGCACCTTGGGCCGGTTGTCCGGCGCCACCTTGTCGGCCTCGGCGGCCTGGCGCGGCGCCGCCTTCTCCTGGCCCAGCAGCTTGAGCAGCGCGATCATCAACAGCGGCGTGATCGCCATCGACAGGCCGACGATCGCCACCAGCCGGTCGTGGTTGGCGTTGCCCAGCAGGTGCGCGCGCTGCGCCTCGTTGAATACGACGAAGGCGAACTCGCCGCCCAGCCACAGCACGCTGCCCAACAGCAGTGACTGCCGCGAACTGAGTTTGGCGATACGCCCGATCACGTACAGCAGGCTGAACTTCACAACCAGCAGGATCGCCACCCCGGCCGCGATCAGCCACGGCTCGGCGGCGATGCGGTCGAGGTCGATGCCCATGCCCACAGCGATGAAGAACAGGCCCAGCAGCAGGCCCTTGAACGGCTCGATCTGCGCTTCCAGTTCGTGCCGGAACTCCGAATCGGACAGCAGCACGCCAGCCAGGAACGCGCCCAGGCTGGGGCTGAGGCCGGCCTCCTGCATGAACCAGGCAGTGCCGAGCACCACCAGCAGGGCGGTGGCGGTGAATACTTCCGGGCTGCGGGTGCGTGCAATGATGCTGAACACCCTGCGCAGCACCGGGCGCCCGCACAGGATCACCACTGCCAGCGCACCCAGCGCCACCATCGCATCCTCGATGCGCAGGGTCTCGTTTTTCGCCCCGCCCAGCAGCGGGATGGCTGCCAGCAGCGGGATCGCGATCAGGTCCTGGAACAGCAGGATGGCAAAGCCCAGCCGGCCATGGTCGCTGTTGATCGCCTTGTGCTCGGACAGCAGCTGCAGGCCGACCGCCGTGGACGACAGCGCTAGTGCCACGCCCACCACCAGCGCGCTTTTCCATTGGAAATGGTCAAGCAGCAGCAGGCCACCCAGCACCAGCCCGGACAGCGCCACCTGCGCTGCACCGGCGCCGAACACCGAGCGCCGCATCACCTTCAGGCGTGCCGGCGACAGCTCCAGGCCGATCACGAACAGCAGCATCACCACGCCGATCTCGGCAGCGCCGAGGATGCGGTCCGCATCCTGCACGAAGCCCAGCCCGTCCGGGCCCAGCACCACCCCGGCCGCCAGGTAGCCCAGCACCGCACCGAAGCCGAATCTCTTGAACACCGGCACGGCGATGACCGCCGCCAGCAGCAGCACCAGGGCCAGTTCCAGACCACCGCTATGCATGGGAATACCTGGTCATCGGGGAAGCCCGCAGTGCGTCCGGTCGGGTGGGGAAAAGCGTGGCGAACGCCACCCCGCCATTATGCGCGCCAGTCTGTGTACGCACGAGAACAACCGGCCGGGTCCCGCCGCAGGGCCGCCGGGTTGACCTGCATGGCCCACGGGTCCAGACTGCCCGCCGCCGGCGGCGCGTCCGTCGGCATACGCATCCCGGAGTCCCCAACCCATGTCCAGCGACAGTAGAAGTCGACCTCGTTCGACGCCAGCGATGGCCACCGCCTGACATCGGGACGGTTTGCCTGCGTTGGCGTTGCGCGAGGTCGCACCCCCACAAGGCAAACCCGATGAACCAGAAGCAATTGCTGCGCCAGGTGGCCGATGCCGCCGCACTGGCCGCACCGCTGGCGAACTACAACACCGCCGACGCGGTGGAATTCCTCAACACGCTGGAACTGACCCGCGCCGCGGAAACGCTGGCCGCGCTGCCGTTGCCGCGTGCGGTGAAGATGCTCGAAGCACCCGAACTGCAGCGCAGCGGGGAGCTGGTGGCCGAGCTGCCACCGGCGCGCGCCGCCGCGCTGCTTGGACTGATGGCCGACGATCGCGCCACCGATATTGTCCACGAGCTGGACGAAGAGGAACGCGCGCGGCTGATCCCGCTGCTGGGCACCGACGCCCGCCAGGCCATCCAGAAGCTGCTCAGCTACCCGCCGAACACCGCCGGCGCGCTGATGACCACCGAGTACGTGGCGGTGCCTGCCAGCTGGACCGTGGCGCAGACCCTGCAGCACATCCGCCAGGTCGAGCGCACCCGTGAAACGGTGTACGCGATCTACGTGCTGGACCCGGCCAGCCAACAGCTGCAGCAGGTGGTGACCATGCGCAGGCTGATCACCGGCCTGCCCGAGGAGTCGATCCTGGACGTGGCGCAGGTCAATCCGCCGGTGACGGTGGACGCGCTGATGGACCAGGAAGAAGTGGCGCGGCTGATCCGCCGCCACGACCTGCTGGCGATTCCGGTGGTGGACGACCAGCAGCAGATGCTGGGCATCGTCACCGTGGACGACGTGCTCGATGCGCTGATCGAGGAATCCACCGAGGACGCGCACAAGTTCGGCGGCATGGAAGCACTGGACAAGCCGTACATGCAGATCGGCTTCCTCGAGATGCTGCGCAAGCGCGCCGGCTGGCTGAGCGTGCTGTTCCTGGGTGAGATGCTGACCGCCAGCGCGATGCAGCACTACGAGGACGAACTGGCACGCGCGGTGGTGTTGACCCTGTTCATTCCACTGATCATGAGTTCGGGTGGCAATTCCGGTTCGCAGGCCACCTCGCTGCTGATCCGCAGCCTGGCGCTGCGCGAACTGCGCCTGCGCGACTGGTGGAAGGTGGCCCTGCGCGAGGTCCCGACCGGCATGGTGCTGGGCGCGATCCTTGGCTGCCTGGCCATCGTGCGCATCGTGATCTGGCAGCTGGGCGGCCTGCACGACTACGGCGAGCACTGGATCCTGCTGGCGATCACCATCGGCGCCGCGCTGGTCGGCATCGTCACCTTCGGTTCGCTGTCCGGCTCGATGCTGCCCTTCATCCTCAAGCGGCTCGGCTTCGACCCTGCCAGCGCTTCGGCGCCGTTCGTGGCCACCCTGGTGGATGTGACCGGCCTGGTGATCTATTTCAGCATCGCCGCGATGATCCTGCACGGCACGCTGCTGTAACAAAAAAGGGGACGGAGGGGATTAAGTCGTTTGTGCCACAAACGACTTAATCCCCTCCGTCCCCTTTTTTGGGTACCGTAGGCGCATGAGTACCTACCACCTGCAGTCTGTGTTCCGTCCGCAGTCGGTCGCGGTGATCGGCGGCAGTCCGCGTGAGCGTTCGGCCGGCCGCGCGGTGATGCGCAACCTGCGCGGCACCGGTTTCCCCGGCAAGGTGGCGTGGATCAACCCGCGGCATGCCGAGATCGATGGCATCCGCACGATCAAACGGTTGAAGGACCTGGACTGGGTGCCGGACCTGGTGGTGATCACCGCACCGGCGGCGATCGTGCCGCAGGTGGTGCGTACCGCCGCAGAACGCGGTGTGCAGGCAGCAATCATCCTCACCGCGCACCTGGGCGAAGGCCCGGGCTCGTTGTCGGAACAGGTGGAGACGGTGGCGCGCAAGCACGGCCTGCGCATCCTTGGCCCACACTGCCTGGGCGTGATCGCACCGCATGCACGGCTCAACGCCAGCATCGCCGCACACTTCCCGCAGGCCGGCGACCTCGCCCTGATCTCCGAATCCTCGGCCATTGCCGCCGCGCTGGTGGAGTGGGGTGTGGCGCGTTCGGTCGGCTTCTCCGCCGTGGTTTCGCTGGGCGACACGATGGACGTCGACTTCGGCGACCTGCTCGATTACTTCGCCACCGACTACCGCACCCGCGCCATCCTGCTCTATGTCGAGCAGATCAAGGATGCGCGCAAGTTCATGTCGGCCGCGCGTGCCGCCGCGCGTGCCAAGCCGGTGGTGGTGGTGAAGTCCGGCCGCGCCGAGCGGGTGCAGCCGGGCAGCCGCGATACCCATGTGCAGGCGCTGGCCCGTGCCGACGACGTCTACGGTGCGGCGTTCAACCGTGCCGGCCTGCTGCGTGTCAGCGCGCTGGACGAACTGTTCACCGCTGCTGAATCGCTGGGCCGGTTGGGGACCTTCCCCGGTCGTCGCCTGGCCATTCTCAGCAATGGTGGCGGTGTCGGCCGCCTTGCCGTGGACCAGCTGATCGCGCTGCGCGGCACGCTGGCAAACCTGTCCGACAGTACGGTGCAGAAGCTCGATGCGGTGCTGCCGCAGGGCTGGTCGCGCAGCAATCCGGTCGACATCGTGGTCGACGCCGATGGTGAGCGCTATGCCACCGCCATCGAAGCGCTGCTGGCCGACAACGAGAATGACGCGGTGATGGTGGTCAACGTGCCGACCGCATTCACCTCGTCTGCAGACGCTGCGCAGGCACTCACCCGCACGCTCGGCCTGCGCCCGCGCCATCACCGCGACAAGCCGGTGTTCGCGGTGTGGCTGGGCAACGATGACCAGGCCACGGCCACGCTCAACGCGGCGCGGGTGCCGACCTATCCGACCGAGGCCGAAGCGGTGCGCGGCTTCCAGCACCTGGTGCGCTACCGCGAAGCGCAGAACGCGTTGATGGAAACGCCGCCCAGCCTGCCGCAGGACTTCAGTGTCGACGCCGCGGCCGCACGCGCGCTGGTCGATGCGGCATTGGCCAATGGCCAGCAATGGCTGGACCCGTTGGCCACGCATGAACTGCTCAAAGCCTACGGCATTCCCTCCGCGCCGGTGATGCATGCGCGCGATGCGCACGAGGCAATGGACCTGGCGCAGCCGCTGCTGGAGCGCGGTGCCACGGTCGCACTGAAGATTCTCTCGCCGGATATTCCGCACAAGTCGGAAGTGGATGGCGTGCGCCTCAACCTGTCCACGCTGCCGGCGGTGCAGAGCGCGGCCAACGCGATCCTGTCGCGCGCACGCCAGCTGCGGCCGGATGCGCGCATCGACGGCCTGCTGGTACAGCCGACCATCGTGCGCCCGAAGGCGCGCGAGCTGATCGTTGGCATTGCCGATGACGCGACGTTCGGTCCGGTGATCGTGGTCGGCCGTGGCGGTACTGCAGTTGAAGTGATCAACGACAAGGCGCTGGCGCTGCCGCCGCTGGACCTGCGCCTGGCCCATGAGCTGATCGGCCAGACCCGTGCCTCGCGCATCCTCAAGGCCTATGGCGATGTTCCTGCCGCCGACGAGCGCGCACTGGCATTGGCGCTGGTCAAGCTGGCACAACTGGCCGCCGACATTCCCGAAGTACGCACGCTGGACATCAATCCGTTGCTGGTCGACGGCAAGGGCATCCTCGCCCTCGACGCCCGCGTGGCCATCGCGCCCTCGCGAATTCTGCACAAGGGCCGTGGCCATCCGCGTTTTTCGGTATTCCCGTACCCGAAGGAGTGGGAGCGCACCATCGAACTGTCCGATGGCGGCCGCGCCTTCGTGCGCCCGGTGCGGCCGGAAGACGACGCGCTGTTCCGTGCGTTCTTCGCCCGTGTCAGCGATGAGGATCTGCGCCTGCGCTTCTTCCAGTCGGTAAAGCACTTCAGCCACGAGTTCATCGCCCGCCTGACCCAGCTCGACTACGCACGCTCGATCGCGCTGGTGGCGATCGAACCGCGCAGTGGCGAAATGCTCGGCGCGGTGCGCCTGCACGCCGATGCCGATTACCACCGTGGCGAGTACGGCATCCTGATCCGCTCGGACCTGAAGGGACACGGCATCGGCTGGCGGCTGATGGCGATCATGATCGAGTATGCCAAGTGGCTGGGCCTGGACGTGGTCGAAGGCCAGGTGCTGCGCGAGAACAGCACCATGCTGGCGATGTGCCAGAGCCTGGGCTTCAAGACCAAACTGGACCCGGACGACCCGACGGTGATGATGGTGACCCTGCCGGTACAGCAGGTCGAGGTGCCCGAAGTGCCGCCGGTGGCGTGATCCGCGCTCGGCGATGCACCGGTCTCACCGCAACGGTTCCACCACCACCGCCGTGCCATAGCACAGCACCTCGGTCAGCCCGGTCATCACGTCG
This sequence comes from Stenotrophomonas sp. GD03654, assembly GCF_029845105.1. NCBI lineage: Bacteria > Pseudomonadati > Pseudomonadota > Gammaproteobacteria > Lysobacterales > Lysobacteraceae > Stenotrophomonas > Stenotrophomonas sp. GD03654. Next base: position 34,138 of record NZ_JAOCLC010000032.1, read on the forward strand.
GTGGCGTCGTAGCGCATGCCGATGATCGCGTTGGCGCCGAGCTGCCGCGCATGCTTGATCAGGTCGCGGCAGGTTTCCTCGCGGGCCTGTTCGCACAGCTCGGTGTAGAGGGTGATGTTGCCACCGAAAATCGTCTGGATGCCCCGAGGAAGTTGCCGACGATCGAGCGCGAGCGCACGGTGATGCCGCGCACCACGCCCAGGTTGCGCGTGATGCGGAAGCCGGGCAGCTCGAAGGTGGTGGTGACCAGTGAATCGTCGAAACGTGCCAGCGAGGTCGTCGGATTGCCGCTGTTGCGGGGGTCTGCCATGGCCGCGTCCGTGTCGCTGCCTTCTGTAGAGTCGAGCCGTGCTCGACTGGCTGTGCAGCAGTCGAGCATGGCTCGACTCCACAATGCAACCGCCCGTTGCGGCATGGTTCCGTCACCGTGATGGCGCGACAATACCCACCATGACCGACCGTATCCCCCTGTTGTTGCTGCCCGGCCTGCTCAACGATGCCGAGCTGTGGCGCGCGCAATTGGCCGATCTGGCCGACATTGCCGATTGCACCGTGGGTGACCAGACCCGTGGTGAGACGCTGCAGGCGGTGGCCGAGGACGTGTTGGCGCAGGCACCCGAGCGCTTCGCCCTGGCGGGTTTCTCGCTGGGCGGCTTCGTCGCCCAGCAGATCCTGCGTATCGCGCCGGAACGCGTGCTGCAGCTGGCGCTGATCGATACGTCGATCCACGCCGACTCCCCCGAGCGGGCCGAACAGCGCCGCAGCCAGCGCGCCAGCGTGCGCCTGCCCGGCAAGTTCCATGGCTTCGGCGACGCGCTGATGCGCAGCTACATCGATGCCTCGCGGCTGGATGATTACGTGCTGGTGCAACGCGTGCGTGACATGACCGCCCGCCTGGGCGCGGCAGTGTTCCTGCGCCAGAGCGCGCTGGAACGCCGCGATGGGCATGATGTGCTGGCCGGTTACCGCGATCCGCTGTTGATCGTCTGCGGCGCAAACGACCGCATCACGCCGCTGGCGGTGAGCGAGGAAATGCACGCGATGGTGCCGCACTCGCAACTGGTGGTGGTGCCCGACTGCGGGCACCTGGCACCGATGGAAAAGCCGGAAGAGGTCAGTGCGGCGATGCGCGGGTGGTTGCTGCAGGCGTAGGCCAAAGCCGCTTCTGGTGGGTGCGGACCTTGGTCCGCACGGTGTTTCAATGATCGATCAGAGGTCAGTGCCGACCAAGGTCGGCACCTACCGATTGCGATCCGCAACCGCAGTTGGGTTCAATCCCAGGCAGGTGCAATCCCTTCCGGGTTGGCCAGGCGATGGCCGCGGTCCAGCTTGGCGATCTGCGCCATGTCTTCGTCGGTCAGGCGGATTGCTGCCGCTTCCAGGTTGCTCGAGAGATTCTCGCGCTTGGTCGACGACGGGATCACCGAGAAGCCCTGCTGCAGCGCCCAGGCCAGCGCGATCTGTGCCGGAGTGGCCTGGTGACGGCCGGCAATGGCCTGGATCACCGGGTCCTTGATCACCTCGCCATAGGCCAGGCTCATGTAGGCGGTGATGTGGATGCCGTTGTCCTGCAGGAACTTCACCAGCAGGCGGTTCTGCAGGTACGGGTGGATCTCGATCTGGTTGGTGGCGATGGCGTCGGCACCGAGGATGCCGATCGCCTTGCGGGTCTGCGCGATGGTGAAGTTGGAGATGCCGATCGCCTTCGTCAGACCCTGTGCCTTGGCCTCGGCCAGTGCGGGCAGGTACTCCTCCATCGGCACGTCGACCTTGTCGTTCGGCGACGGCCAGTGGATCAGTGCCAGATCGACGTGGTCGGTGCGCAGCTTCTCCAGACTGGTACGCAGGCTGGCCAGCAGCGCTTCGCGCTTGAACTCGGTGATCCAGACCTTGGTGGTCAGGTAGATCTCTTCGCGCGGCACGCCGGAATCGGCGATGGCCTGGCCGACCTCGGCTTCATTGCCGTAGATCTGCGCGGTATCGATGGCGCGGTAGCCGACATCCAGTGCGTTGCGCACGGAGTCGATCACGGTCTGGTCTTTCAGGCGGAAGGTGCCGAGACCGAAAGCGGGGACAGTCATGGGGAGCTCCAGCAGAGGGGGAGGGATGCGAATATCCGGCAAAGGGTAGGCCACTGGCTGCATGCGTGCCGGCAACGGTGCATTGCACCACCGTACCGGCAAGGCGCCGGCACGGCATGACATCGCTCAATGCGCGGCCACGGCGATGCCATCGGCGCGGTCATCGATGCCGTCGCGGCGGTCCAGGCGGCCGCTGAGCACGGTCAATGCATACGCGCCCACCACCACCAGCGCGCCCAGCCACGGCGTGTGCATCAGGCCAACGTGCTCCACCACCAGGCCACCCAGCGAGGCGCCCAGCGCGATGCCGATGTTGAAGGCGGCAATGTTCAGCCCCGAGGCCACGTCAGTGGCCTGCGGCGCATAGCGCTGCGCCTGCTTGACCACGTACACCTGCAGGCCGGGCACGTTGCCGAACGCCACCGCACCCAGCGCCAGCACCGTCAGCAGCATCAGCCAGGTGTTGTAGGCGGTGAAGGTGAGCACGAACAGCACGACGGCCAGCAGGGCGAAGATGCGCTTCAACGCGGGCACCGGGCCCATGCGGTCGGCCATGCGCCCACCCCACAGGTTGCCGATCGCCACCGACACGCCGTACACCAGCAGCACCAGGCTGACCGCATTGGCGGAGAAACCAGTGACGTCCTGCAGGATCGGCGCCAGATAGGTGAAGGCCAGGAAGGTGCCGCCGTAGCCCAGCGCGGTCATCGCATAGACCAGCAGGAGGCGGGGCTGGGCGAGCACGGCCAGCTGCTGGCGGAAGCTGGCCGGCGTACTCTGCGGCAGGCTGCGCGGCACGAACAGCAGCGCGCCGAGCAGGGCGATCACGCCGAGGCCGGCCACCGCCAGGAAGGTGGCGCGCCAGCCCAGGTGCTGGCCGATGAAGGTGCCCAGCGGCACTCCGGTCACCAGTGCCACGGTCAGGCCGGTGAACATGATCGCGATCGCGCTGGCGGCCTTCTCCTTCGGCACCACCGCGGTGGCGATGATCGAACCGATCGAGAAGAACACGCCGTGGGCGAGGCCGGTGAGGATGCGGGCGATGATCAGCGAGGTGTAACCCGGCGCCAGGAAGGCGATGATGTTGCCGAGGGTGAACAGCACCATCAGGGCCACCAGCAGCGACTTGCGCGGTACGCGGCCGGTGAGCGCGGTCAGCACCGGCGCACCGATGGCCACGCCGAGGGCATACAGCGAGACCAGCAGGCCGGCCGAGGGCAGGCTGACCTGGAGGTCGGCGGCAATGGTGGGAATCAGGCCGACGATGACGAACTCGGTGGTACCGATGGCGAAGGCACCGAGGGTCAACGCCAGCAGGGCGAGGGGAATGCCACGGATCATGGCCGGCTCCGGAGGGAAGGAAGGCGCGCAGTGTGCGCGGCGCACCTTTGCCGAAAAACCGGTCTTCACGCCAATCACTATTGCCGCTCAGTCAATAATGGCGGCATGAAGACCACTCTGGACGAAATGCAGGCCTTCCTCACGGTCATCGACAGCGGGTCGATCAGTGCCGCTGCCGAGCAGCTGGGGCAGACGCCCTCGGGCGTGAGCCGTGCGCTGGGCCGGCTGGAGGACAAGCTGGGGATCACCCTGCTGACCCGCACCACCCGCCGACTGCACCTGACCGCCGAGGGCGAGGCATTCCTGCGCCATGCACGGGCGATCATCGATGCGGTGGAATCGGCCGAGGAACAGATGGCGGCGCGCCGCGAGCGCCCGGCCGGGCGCCTGCGCGTGGATGCGGCGATGCCGTTCGTGCTGCACGTGATCGCGCCGCTGGTGAGCGGCTATCGTGCGCGCTACCCCGAAGTGCAGCTGGAGTTGAACAGCTCCGACCGCTACATCGACCTGCTCGAGCGGCGCACCGATCTGGCGATCCGGATCGGGCCGCTGGCCGACTCCACCCTGCATGCGCGGCCGTTGGGGCGGTGCCAGCTGCGACTGGTGGCCAGCCCGGCCTACCTGGCTGCACACGGCGAACCGACCAGCGTCGCCGCGCTGGGCCAGCACACGCTGCTCAGCTTCAACGAACCGGAATCGTTGAATCACTGGCCGCTGCCGGGCGACGCCGATGGCCTGCTGCGGGTGCGTCCGGATATCGCGGTGTCCAGCGGGGAAACACTACGCCGACTGGCGGTGGAAGGCGTCGGCATCACCTGCCTGTCCGACTTCGTCACCGACCGCGACCGCGCTGCCGGCACGCTGGTGCCGGTGCTGGCGGCGCAGACGCTGGATGTGTACCAGCCGATCCACGCGGTGTACTACCGCAACACCGCGGTGTCCGCACGGATCAGCTCGTTCGTGGATTACCTTGCCGATGCGATGGCGCAGAGCGATTACGTGCGCTGATCGGATTCGGTGGGTGCGGACCGTTGGTCCGCACTGCCCCTGCCATCGCCCGACCAACGGTCGGGCGCTACCCATCTGACGCTGGCCGGCAACCGGACCCATCAGGCCGCGCGGGCCAACCCGCCCTTCGCATCCGCCGTGGTCGATAGATCGAACACCTCCACCGCGTCGATCAAGCGGTTCGCCTGCTGTTCCAGGCTGCGTGCGGCGGCACTGGCTTCCTCCACAAGCGCGGCGTTCTGCTGGGTGGTGCCGTCCATCTGGATCACGGTCTGGCTGACCTGTTCGATGCCCGCGCTCTGCTCCTGCGAGGCGGCGGAGATCTCGGCCATGATGTCGGTCACGCGCTGCACCGACGCCACGATCTCGGCCATGGTGTCGCCGGCCTCACGCACGCGCCGTGCACCGTGCCCGACCTGTTCCACCGAGGCTTCGATCAGCGACTTGATCTCCTTCGCGGCCGCCGCCGAACGCTGTGCCAGCGTGCGGACCTCACTGGCGACCACCGCGAAGCCGCGGCCCTGCTCGCCGGCACGCGCCGCTTCCACCGCCGCATTCAACGCCAGGATGTTGGTCTGGAAGGCGATGCCGTCGATCACGCTGATGATGTCGGCGATCTGCCGCGACGAGCCTTCGATCGCATCCATCGTCGCCACGACCTGGCCGACCACTTCACCGCCCTGCGAGGCCACGCTGTGTGCGCCGATCGCCAGCTGGTTGGCCTGGCGCGCATGCTCGGCGTTCTGGCGCACGGTGGAGGTCAGTTCTTCCATCGATGCCGCTGTCTCTTCCAGATTGGCCGCCTGCTGTTCGGTGCGGCGTGACAGATCGTTGTTGCCGGCGGCGATCTCCGCTGCCGCCGTGTGGATGTTGCCGGAGGCGTGCTTGATGTCGGTGACGATGGTTGCCAGCTGCGTAGCGGTGGTGTTGGCGTCGCCGGCGATACGCGCGAACACGCCCTGGAAATCACCGTGCATACGCGCGCCAAGGCGGCCATCGGCAATCGCGCGCAGCATGCTGGAGACCTCGCCGAGGTTCAGTTCGGTGGTCTGCATCAATCGATTCAGGCCGTCGACCATCGCGCGGAAGTCATGCTCGAAGCGTGCGCTGTCGCCGCGCTGGCTGAAGTCACCGGCGGCAGCGGCCTCGGCCAGGCGGCGGATCTCGCCATTGATCACGCCGAGATTGGCCTTGGCCGTATCCAATGCGTCGGTGATCACGGCCTTCTCGCCGGGCAGGCGTTCCATGTCCTCGCTGAGGTCACCGATCGCGTAACGGCCCATGATCGCAATCGCACGCAGCTTTACCTGGATATGCGCGTCGACCAGCGCGTTGCTGTCGGCCACCATCGTGCCGAACGCGCCGGGGAAGGCATCGGCATCCATGCGGTGGCTGATGCTGCCGGCTTCATGCGCCTGTGCCATCGTGGCCTGTGCATCCAGCACGTCGCGCAGCGTGGACTGCACCGCCTGCATCGCCTGCGCAAGGCGACCGATCTCATCGCGGCTGCGCACCTGCACAACGTGCTGCAGGTCGCCGGCAGCGACTGCACGCGCGGCGGCTTCCACCGCCAGCACCGGCTGCACGACGGCACGCCGCAGCCACCAGGCCAGTCCCATCAGCAGCAGCACCGCAGCCAGCACGGTCAGCGCCGCGCACAGCAGCAGGGTCTGGCGTGCCTGCTGCGAGCGTGCCGTCAGCGCCGCTTCGGCCACCTGCGTGGCGTGCGTGCTCAGCGCATCCAGTGCCGTCGCCACCGGGCGATCCTTGCCGCGCACGAGGTTGTCGCCGGCGGCCGGGTCGTAGCTGGCCTCGGCGAACGCCTGCAGCGCCCCGTGGTAGTCCTGCTGCAGCTGTGCGTGCAGGCCGATGAAGGCCTGTGCCAGATCACGCGTGCGCGCATCCGGGCTGCTGGTCAGTCCCTTGGCCAGCTGCTCGACCAGGCGGCCTTCACTGTCGAACGCCTCCAGGTGGCGCTGACGCAGTGCGTCGTCGCGGCCGCGCAGCAATACGTTCTTCCATTCCTGTACCTGGCCGCGGAACTCACGCTGCAGGCGTTCCGCATCGCGGCTGTGCGCGACTTCGGGCGGAACTTCGGTGGACAACTTCAACCAGGCGGAGGCCAGGCCCGCCAGTGCGCACAGCAGGACCACGGCCAGACCAACGGAAACCGCGCCGAGCAGCTTGGACTGCAGGCGCGGAGCACGGACAGACGCTTTCATGGAAGGGACTCTCGGGAAGGGGCAATGCGGTATCGACCCGATGCGTGCATGCTGAAGTGGGACGCGCATCACATTCGCGTTTCGTTTAGTGATGTGAAGGAGATGTTTCATAGGACAAATGTGTCCATATGGAACGAATGCGGACTCTCGACAGAGGATTTAAATGTAACTATTGTTGTTACATGAAATCCGCGAACCCGCTTTCCGACGCCCTGCATGTAATGGCGCACTTGGTCGGCCAGGCCGCCCCGCGCACCTCCGAGCAGCTGGCATCGTGCCTGCCCACCCATCCGGTGGTGATCCGGCGCCTGCTGACGCAACTCCAGAAGGCCGGCCTGGTGAGCAGTGCCCGCGGCCACGGCGGCGGCAGCCTGCTGGCCCGCGATGCTGCCGCAATTACCCTGCATGACATCTATCTGGCCGTGGGCGCACCGCCGCTGGTGCAGGTCGGGGCCCGCGATTCGGGTGGCGGCTGCCCGATCCAGCAGCTGGTCAACGGCGCCCTGCTCGAGGGCGCACGCGAGGCGCAGCGCCTGCTCGAAGCGCGGCTGCAGGCGACCACGCTGGACCAGCTCGGCGCCGACTTCGCCCGACATCTTGCCCATCACCGTTCCCTGGAAGGTCACCATGAATCCTGATGTGCTCATCGTCGGCGGCAGCTACGCCGGCATTGCCGCCGGCCTGATCCTGGCCCGCGCCCGTCGCCCGGTCACCGTCATCGACGCCGGTTCGCCGCGCAATCGTTTCGCCGGTCATTCGCACGGGGTGCTGGGGCTGGATGGCGTCAGCGGCGCCGAGCTGCTGAAGACCGCGCGCCAGCAGCTGCTGGACTACCCCACGGTGCGTTGGGTGCATGCCGAAGCCCTGCAGGCCAGCGCCAGCGCCGAAGGTGTGGAAGTACGCACCGCCGATGGCCAGGTCATGGCGGCGCGCAAGCTGCTGCTGGCCAGTGGTATCGCCGACCAGTTGCCGGCGTTGCCCGGACTGACCGAGCGCTGGGGCAGCACCGTGCTGCACTGCCCCTACTGCCATGGCTATGAAGTGGGTGGTGGTGCCATCGGCCTGCTTGGCGGCCATCCGATGTCCGCCAGCAAGGCGCCGCTGTTCGCCGACTGGGGCAATGTCACGTTCTTCAGCATGGGACTGGACATCACTGATGACGAGCGCGCCGCCATGCAGCAGCGCGGCGTGCAGATCGAGACCTCGCCGGTACTGGGCGTGCAGGGCGACCAGCCGACCTGGTTGGAAGTGGAGCTGGCCGACGGCCGCCGCATCGCCCAGCGTGCGCTGTTCGTGTCGGCCACCCAGGCGATGGCCACGCCGCTGGTGCAGCAGCTGGGCTGCGCGTTGGCCGAGAGCCCGCTGGGCGTGCTGATCGAGGTCGATGCGATGAAGCAGACCTCGGTGCCGAACGTGTATGCCGCAGGCGATGCCACGACGGTCGGCAACATCACGTTGGCTGCTGCCGAGGGCGTGCGTGCGGGCATTGGCCTGCACCATGCGCTTGTGGCCGAGGACAGCGTGGCGCGCTGATCCTTGCACAGGTGGGTGCCGATCTTGGTCGGCACCGCGCCATTACCCCTTCACGCACAGCACCTGGCGCAGCGTGTGCACCACGTCGACCAGGTCGAGCTGCGCGGCCATCACATCGTCGATCGACTTGTACGCGGCCGGTGATTCGTCCAGCACGCCGCTGTCCTTGCGGCATTCCACGTGCGCGGTGGCCTCGCGGTGCTGGGCCAGCGTGATCTGCTGGCGCGCGGCGCCACGGCTCATCACCCGGCCGGCACCGTGGCTGCAGCTGTGGAAGCTGTCCGCGTTGCCTTTGCCACGCACGATGTAGCTGCGCGTGCCCATGCTGCCGGGAATGATGCCCAGCTCGCCCTCACGCGCACTGACCGCACCCTTGCGTGTTACCAGCAGTTCCTGCCCGTGGTGCGTCTCCCTCTGCACGTAGTTGTGGTGGCAGTTCACCGCCATCGTTGCGAGCTGGAACTTCGGCAGTCGATGCCGCATCTCGGCCAGCACGCGCGACATCATCGCCTCGCGGTTGTGCCGGGCGTAGTCCTGAGCCCACGACACCGCTTCGACGTAGTCATCGAACAGCGGCTCGCCTTCCATGAAGAACGCCAGGTCCTTGTCCGGCAGGTGGAAGCCGAGCACACGGCGCGCGAGCTCTTCGCGCGCCTTCTCGATGAAGTAGGTACCGATCAGGTTGCCGGTACCACGTGAGCCGCTGTGCAGCATCACCCACACCGTGTCCGTCTCGTCCAGGCACAGTTCGATGAAGTGGTTGCCGCCGCCCAGCGTACCCAGCTGGCGGTCCAGCTTGTCGGTGCGGATGCGGCGGTGCTTGTCCTTGATCTTCTCCAGGCCGGCGGCCAGCCCGGACTGCACCAGCCGGGTGTGGATGCTGTCGGGCATGCGGTGATGCTCGCCGCCGCGCCCGTTGCCCACCGGAATGCTGCGCTCGATGCTGTTGCGCAGTTGCCGCAGGTCATCGGGCAGGTCGTTGGCGCGCAGCGTGGTACGCACCGCCGCCATGCCGCAGCCGATGTCGACGCCGACCGCGACCGGGATGATCGCACCGCGGGTCGGGATCACCGAGCCCACGGTCGCGCCCTTGCCCAGGTGTACGTCCGGCATCACGGCCACCCACGGCCCGACGAACGGGATCGCGGCGATGTTGCGCAGCTGCTCATGCGCCTGCGCTTCCAGCGGCACACCGTTGACCCAGCCCTTGATCGGCGTGGTGCCCTCGGCGTGCAGCCATTGATAGTTCTGTTGAGTGTCCATGTCTTCGTGTTTGTCCTTGATGGGCCGGCGGCGCGTCCCTGCGCCGCCGCTACCCCCTACCTGATCGTCACCAGCTGCTTCAGCACGCCATCCAGGCCGCCGAACACGGTGAGCTTGTCGATCTTCTCGGTGACCTTCTCCAGTGCCTCCAGCTCCTTCAAGCGCATCAGCACCGGGTTGTCCTCGATCAGCTTTGCGGTGTTGAGCTGCGAACGCGTGGCGTTGGCCTCCTCGCGGCGACGGATCACGCTGGCCTGGGCCTGCTTCTCGGCCAGCACCACGCCGTTGAGGATCTCCTTCATCTCACCCGGCAGGATCACGTCCTTGATGCCGACGCCGAGCAACCGCACGCCGTGGCCCTCGATTGCCGCCTGCACATGTGAGGCGATCTCGCCGTCCAGCGCCGCCTTGTCGCCCAGCAGCTCGTCCAGGCTGCGCGCGGCAATTGCCTGGCGCAGGCCGAACTGCAGCTGCCGGTAGACGAACTCATCGGCATTGCTGAGCGTGCGGTGTGCACGCACCGGGTCGACGACCTGCACGGTCGCGGCCAGGTTCACCCGCAGGGTCACCTTGTCGCGGCTGAGCAGCTCCTGGCCGGACACGTCCAGTGAACGTGCACGCAGTTCCACACGCTCCACCGACACGTTGCCGTTGAAGTTCCAGAACGCGTGCAGGCCGGCGTCCAGCGTCTGCCGCAGCGTGCCATCGATGAACAGCAGGCCGACCGACTCGCTCGGCACCGTGCTGATCACCGCCACACGCGGCAGCACGCCCAACTGGCCCAGGCGCTGCTGCACGTCCGCCGGAATGCGCGGCTCGTCACCCAACGCCATTACCTGCACCTGGGTATCGACCGAACCACGCCAGTACAGACGGCGGCTGCCCGGCGGCAGAACTTCATCGATGCGACCGTTGCGCAGCACCAGGCCGACCTCGCCGGCACCGACGTTGGCCAGCACGAAGTGCGTGTCCAACTGTGTGCCCAGCGCTTCGATCAGGCTGTCCTGGTCGCTGCCGGTATAGGCCGCGCCCTTCGATGCAGTGTGGATGTCCACGTGCGGCCGGCCGCCGAACGGCGACAGGCGGTGCACGCCCGGCAGCAGGATCTGCTGGAAACGACGGTTGCGATACACCAGGCCGCGCTCGCCGTCGCCGATCACGACCTTGATGGTCCAGAACATGGGAGTCTCTCCTTGTATGGCTCTGGTGGTTCGACCCGTTGCGGATGAACCGCCATGACCCGGGTCGCTCAGGTCGTGGCGAGGCCGCCTGCACACCACGTGCAGGCAGCGGAAGAGGGCGGCCATCGGCGGACGGTCCGCGCGCGGAGCCTTCGGTGCACCGGCACTGCTGCCATCGTCGTTGCCGGCAGGCAGCACCGGGGCGGAACGTGGCTGGCAGTGGCGGCGGACCGAGGCCCGGCGTGCGGTCCGTTGCCTTCCACGCCCCGCCCGAAGGCGATGGCGGTGGACGGCGACGATGGCCGCTGGGGCTTGCGCCCCGGGTGTTGCTTCAAGTCATGACGTGACAGGTCATGTGGTTTGGAGTGGGAGTCGAACCCACGACAGACGGAATCAGGATCCGTTGCTCTACCCTACTGAGCTATCCAGTTGGGGACCGCGCGGAATCGAACCGCGTACCGGCGAACCGGCGCCTGCCTCCAGCAGGCGATCCAGGCGATGGCATGTCCGCGACCTCCGGCATACGCCACGGCAACGCCGCGCGCACCAGCCCGTGGTTGAAACGGGACCGTTGGAGAATCGAGGGTGCAGGCCACCGACATTATCGGCGAGCGATAATGTTTTGATGCGATGCAGATAATGTCCAGGCGCTGCCGGTCGCGCGAAGTAAATCCTTCGGCGGGGCGGGAAAAGCCTGGGTCAGTGAGCGGCGGGTTGCCGCGCGGGGTGCAGTTCTGGCATCGCGGTTCCTTGTGCCGACGCAAACGAAAACGCCCCCGGGACTTGCGTTCCGAGGGCGTCGTCAGGCCTCGGAGATCGGGGTGGCCGATCTCCGCAGGGCGGATATCAGGCCGTTGTCAGCTGGTCTTCCTTGCCGAACGCGCGCGCCAGCACGTCCATGCGCAGGCATGGCAGCAGTTTGGCGGTGGCGACGGAATGCGCGTTCAAGGGAAGTTTCCAGTGGTTGTTGAAACGAGGTGCGCACGATAAACCACGATTTACTCGCGCGCAACCATTTTGTTCAATTATTTTCTTCGCTGTTGTGGAATGCCGGCCAGCGGCCGGCACTACAACTCAGGCTTCCGCGCTGGCGGCGTCGAGTTGCGCGATATCCTGCACGCTCAACGACAGGTTGGCCGCTGCCAGCAGATCGTGCAGCTGCTCGACGCTGGTGGCGCTGACGATCGGCGCGGTGATCGACGGCCGTGCGATCTGCCATGCCAGTGCGATCTGCGCGGCACTGGCGTTGTGCTTGCTGGCCACGTCATCCAGTGCCTGCAGGATGCGCAGGCCACGCGGATTCAGATAGCGCTTCACCACGTTCTCGCCACGCGCCGGGCTCTTGGCCGCATCGGCCGGCGTGCGGTATTTGCCGCTGAGGAAGCCACTGGCCAGCGCGTAGTAGCCGATCACGCCGATCTGTTCGCGCTGCACCAGCGGTTCCAGTTCCTTCTCGTAGCCGGCGCGGTCGTACAGGTTGTACTCCGGCTGCAGGGTTTCGTAACGGGGCAGCTTGTAGTCGGTGGACACCTTCAGCGCATCGGCCAGCCGCGTGGCGCTGTAGTTGGAGGCACCGATCGCACGTACCTTGCCGGCTTCGATCAACCGGCCGAACGCGGCCAGGGTTGCTTCCAGTGGCGTCGACTCATCATCCTCGTGGGCCTGGTACAGATCGATCACGTCGGTCTGCAGGCGGCGCAGCGAATCCTCGACCGCCGCATTGATGTTGTCCGGGGTCAGGCCGGGGCGTTCGGCCCACTTGGCCACCTTGGTTGCCAGCACCACCTTGTCGCGCTTGCCGCTGCGGGCAAACCACTTGCCGATCAGCGTCTCCGATTCGCCGCCGACATTGCCCGGCACCCAGGCCGAATACACATCGGCGGTGTCGACCAGGTTGAAGCCGGCGTCGACGAAGGCATCGAGCAGGGCGAAGCTGGCCTTCTCATCGGCGCTCCAGCCGAACACATTGCCACCGAAGGCGAGCGGACGTACATGCAGGCCGGAACGGCCCAGTTCGCGGATTGCCGTCATGGGCACGGACTCCTTGGGGGAAGTGCTCCAGAATAAGACGCGTAGTGTGACCGTGCTGCGGCGATGGCCACAAAACAGTGTTCCGCAACGCGCACGCCGCTAACGTTTTGTGAACACCTGGGGCGCCGTGGCTGCTAGTCTCGCCGCATCTTCCGCTGGAGTCGTCCCGATGATGCCTGCTTCGTCCCTGCGTGGCTGCCGCCTGCTGCTTGCCTCGGCCCTGCTTGCCGCTGTTCCCGCGTTCGCCGCACCGGCCACGGTGGCGCCGGCGCAGATCCAGGTGTCGCCGGCCATCGACGCGGCAGTGAAGGCGCCGACCCGTGATGCCAACAACGTCAAGCGCGATGGCTTCCGTCATCCGGCGCAGACGCTGTCGTTCTTCAAGGTGGCACCGGAAAAGACCGTCATCGAGATCACCCCCGGTAACGGCTGGTACTCGGAGATCCTGGCGCCGCTGCTGCATGACAAGGGCCACTACGTTGCCGCCGTTGTCGATCCGATGGCCGTGCCCGAAGGCCGCGGCCGTGACTACCAGCAGCGCAGCCGCGACAGCCTGGAAAAGAAGTATGCCGGTGCACCGGCACAGTTCGGCAAGACCGCCGTGGTCGCCTACGATCCGGCCAAGCCGGTGTTCGGCCCTGCCAATTCAGCCGATGTGGTGCTGACCTTCCGCAACGTGCACAACTGGCGCAAGGCCGGCCAGGCGCAGGGCATGTTCCAGGGCTTCTTCAACGTGCTCAAGCCGGGCGGCGTGCTGGGCGTGGTCGAGCATCGCGCCAAGGCCGATGTGGCCGACGAGGATGACACCGGCTATGTCGGCCAGCAGCAGGTGATCGCGATGGCCGAGGCCGCCGGCTTCAAGCTGGACGCGCGCAGCGAGGTCAACGCCAACCCGCGTGACACCAAGGACCACCCGAACGGCGTGTGGACGCTGCCGCCGACCAACCAGCACGACAAGGCCGATGATGCGAAGTACCAGGCGATCGGCGAAAGCGACCGCATGACCCTGCGCTTCATCAAGCCGTAAGGGGGGCATGCGCTGACCCTGTAGAGCCGAGCCCATGCTCGGCTCATCGCGCGCAGCGCGACAGGAAACAACAGCAGCCGAGCATGGGCTCGGCACTACAGGGACGTGGCGCGTGGCACGGCATGGGACAATGCCCCACCCGCCGACTGCCGTGCCCGCAATGCTGATCGCCTTCAACAAGCCCTTCAACGTGCTCTGCCAGTTCACCGACCGCAGCGTGCCGCCGCGGCCGACCCTGGCCGGGTTCGGCCTGCCGCCGCGCGTGTATGCCGCCGGCCGCCTGGACCATGACAGCGAAGGCCTGCTGCTGCTGACGGATAACGGTACGCTGGCGCACAAGTTGACCGACCCGAAGCACAAGGCCGACAAGACCTACTGGGTGCAGGTGGAAGGCACGCCCAGCGATGAGCAGCTGCAGGAGCTGCGCGATGGGGTGGAACTCAATGATGGGCCGACCTTGCCGGCGAAGATCCAGCGCCTCGATCCGGCGCCGTCTCTGTGGACACGCGATCCGCCGGTGCGCTTCCGCAAGACCGTGCCCGATGCCTGGCTGGCGATCACGATCCGCGAGGGCCGCAACCGCCAGGTGCGGCGGATGACCGCGGCGGTGAACCTGCCGACGCTGCGGCTGGTGCGGGTGTCGATGGGGCCGTACCGGCTGGAGGACCTGCAGCCGGGGCAGTGGCGGCAGATCGGTTGAAATGAAAAGGCCGGAGCCCTTCCTGCGGAAGGACCCCGGCCCTGGCAGTGGCCGACGATCTCAGGCGTCGCTGCCGATATCGCTGTGCTCGTCCACCACGGTGTCGTTGCGGCGGTCGCGTGCGTTGATGCGCTGCGCCTGCCCATTCACCACGTGGCCATTGGCAGCCTTCTTCTTCTGCTGCTTGCGGTACAACGCGTAGCCGAGCAGGCCGACGCCGACGGCAGCTGCGGCAATGGTCACGGCCGGGTTGCGGCGGGCGAACTTGGTGGCGACCTTGCCGCCGGTCCTGACTGCGCCGAGGGCGGCGCCGGTCTTGATCCAGTCCGCGTTGCGCAGGCTGCCACCGGCGCTCTTCAGGCCATCGCCGGCGGTGTGGGCCAGCTCCAGGGCGCGCTCCAGAGCGCGGTCGGTGATTACGGTCAGCTTGCTCATGCGGGGGTCCTTTGCCTCGGGTCGAAGTCCAGTGTCGCGTGTTGCCCGTAAACGGTATGTCAGTCGGGGACGCACGTGGTGTGACTTTACCGCAGCCATTCAGGATCAGGCAGGCTCCGCAATCGGCCGTGCCGGCACGACCGGTCAGGTTCCGCGCGGCTTGGCCCGGTGCGTGGCCGTGGCCGTCCACGGGTCATCCGGCCACGGATGGCGTGGGTAGCGGCCCTTCATTTCCTTTTTCACTTCCGCGTAGGTGTTTTCCCAGAAGTTGCGCAGGTCCTGGGTGACCTGCAGCGGGCGGCCACCGGGGGAGAGCAGGTGCAGGGTCAGCGGCACGCGGCCATCGGCGATGCGCGGCGTGTCGGCCAGGCCGAACAGTTCCTGCAGCTTCACCGCCAGCACCGGCGGCAGTGGTTCGCCGCTCTCGCTGTCCAGCGCATAGGTGATCGGCCGCTCCAGCCCGGACGGCACGGTGATGCGGATCGGTGCATGGCGTTCGACCAGCTGCCGTTGTGACCACTCCAAGGGCGACTTCAGCGCCTCGCCGAAGCTGGATTCGTCCAGCGCATCCAGACGGGTCTTGCCGGCGAACGCGGGCTGCAGCCACTGCGCGCGCGTGGCCAGCAGGGCCGCGTCGCTGCAGTCGGGCAGGTCCAGTTCCGGCATCCAGCGTCGCAGCGATTCGACACGGGCCTGCCACTGGCGCAGGCCTTCGGTCCACGGCAAGGCCTGCAGGCCGAGTTCGGCGACCGCGTCGGTCAGGGCCTGCGCGGCGTGCTGCGGATCGACCCGCCCGGCCGAGCGGCTGTCCAGCACGATGCGGTCGAAACGGGCCTCGCGCAGCGCCACCAGGGCGCGGCGCTCGCTGTCCCAGCGCACCACGTCTTCGGTGACGAAGCGCTCCGGCCACGCCTTGCGCAGCTGGCCTTCGTCCACCGGTGCGGCACGCAGCAGCAGCGCATCGCGTGCCTCGAAGCGAAGCTCGCTGGCCACCAGCCACGGTTCGCCACGCAGGTCGCTCAGTTCGTGCAGGCGCGCGCTGCGGCCATTGGCCAGCAGGTAGCGCAGCGGATCACCGGGATGCTGGAAACCGATACGGTCGGGGAAGGCATGTGCGAGCAGGTCGCCCAGCTCGTGGGCCTCGATGCTGGCCGGCGGCGCGGCATCACAGCGCAGGCGACGTCGCCACTGCCTGGCGGCCGCATCAATGGCGGCCAGACCGCTGCGGTTGGCGTCACCCGGTGCGCGGCCATTGCGGAACGCGGCCAGCGCGCGCCAACGGCTCGCCAGCGCGTCGCCACCCTGACGCAGCGGGTCGCGGGCTTCCAACAGCGCGGCCAGATCGGCGGCCAGCGCCTGTGCGCGTGCATCGGGCGCCGCCAGCAGCATCGCCGCCATCCGTGGATGCGTGCCCAGCGCCAGCACACGCCGGCCGAGTGCGGTGATCGCGCCACTGCTGGACAACGCGCCCAACCGCTGCAGCAGTTCGCGGGCGGCGCCCATTGGGCCGGCCGGTGGCGGATCGAGGAAGCGCAGGTCGCTGCTGCCCCACGCGGCCAGTTCCAGTGCCAGTCCGGCCAGTTCCACCTGATCGATCTCGGCGCGGCGCTGCGGCTCCAGCCGCTGCGACTGCGGCCACAGCCGCCAGGCCACGCCTTCGGCCACGCGACCGGCGCGACCGGCGCGCTGGTCGGCCGACGCCTGGGCGATGGCCACCACGTCCAGCCGGGTGAAGCCGCTGTTGGGGTCGTAGCGCGGTTCGCGCGCCTGGCCGCTGTCGATCACCACACGCACGCCGGGCAGGGTCACCGAGGACTCGGCCACGTTGGTGGCCAGCACCACGCGGCGGCGACCATCGCTGGCGGCCTGCAGCACGCGCGCCTGCTGTTCCACCGGCAGCTCACCATGCAGGGCCAGTAGCTCGACGTTGCCGTCGAGTGATTCCTGCAGCCCCGCCTGCACGCGCGCGATCTCGCGTTGACCGGGCAGGAACACCAGCAGGTCGCCGGGGTGTTCGGCCAGCGCCTGCTGCACCGCGCGGCGCACCTGCAGTTCCAGCGCCTCATCGCGGCGCGCCGGGAAGTAACTGACCGCCACCGGGTAGCTGCGGCCCTCGCTGCTCAGCCGCGGCGCATCGAGGAAGCGCGCCAGCCGCTCGCCATCCAGCGTGGCCGACATCACCACCAGGCGCAGGTCGTCGCGCAGCTGCGCCTGCACATCCAGCGCCAGAGCCAGGCCGAGGTCGCCGCTGAGATGGCGCTCGTGGAATTCGTCGAACAGGAGCGCACCGACCTCTTCCAGCATCGGGTCGTCCTGCAGCATGCGGGTCAGGATGCCTTCGGTGACGACTTCAATGCGCGTGCGCGCCGAGACCTTGTTCTCGAAGCGGATGCGATAGCCGACCGTGCCACCGACCTCCTCGCCCAGCTGCCGCGCCATGAACAGTGCAGCGCTGCGTGCGGCCACCCGGCGCGGTTCCAGCAGGATGATCTTCCGGCCCTGCAGCCACGGCGCATCGAGCAGGGCCAGTGGCACCTGGGTGGTCTTGCCGGCGCCGGGCGGAGCTTCGAGCACCAGCCGTGGCTGCACGGCGAGGTGCTGCTGGATCTGCGGCAGCAGCGGGGAAATCGGGAAGAGCGGGGCGTTCATGTGCAAAGGATAAGGGGCCATGGCGGGCGCAGGTACAATGCGCGGGCACTTTTCCCCCGCGATGACCATGCACCTGATCGATATCGGCGCCAACCTGACCCACGACTCCTTCGACCGTGACCGCGATGCCGTCCTCGACCGCGCACGGCAGGCCGGCGTGGTGCAGATGGTCATCACCGGTGCCAGCCGCGAGCACTCACCGTTGGCGGTGCAGCTGGCGCAGCAGCATCCGGGCTTCCTGTATGCCACGGCCGGCGTGCACCCGCATCACGCGGTGGAGTACACCGAAGAATGCGATGCCGAGATGCGCGCGCTGCACGCCTATCCGGAAGTGGTGGCGGTGGGCGAGTGCGGGCTGGACTACTTCCGTGACTTCTCGCCGCGCCCGGCGCAGCACCGTGCGTTCGAGCGCCAGCTGCAGCTGGCCGCAGACAATGGCAAGCCGCTGTTCCTGCACCAGCGTGATGCGCATGCCGATTTCATGGCGCAGATGAAGAACTTCGAAGGCCGCATCGGGCCGGCGGTGGTGCATTGCTTCACCGGCGAGCGCGATGAGCTGTTCGATTACCTGGACCAGGACTGGTACATCGGCATCACCGGCTGGCTGTGTGACGAGCGCCGCGGCGCGCACCTGCGCGAGCTGGTGAAGAACATTCCGGCCAACCGCCTGATGATCGAGACCGACGCACCGTACCTGCTGCCGCGCACGCTGAAGCCGCTGCCGAAGGACCGACGCAACGAACCGATGTTCCTCTCGCACATCGTGGAAGAGCTGGCGCGTGACCGTGGCGAGGACGTGGCGGTGACGGCGGCCAATGCAACTGCCGCGACGCGTACGTTCTTCCGCCTGCCCGACGCGGGTTGATTCCCTTCGTCGCGTCGAACGCGGCGACCGTGTGTCGTAGAGTCGAGCTTGCTCGACTGCCGTGCAGAAGCAGTCGAGCAAGCTCGACTCTACAAGCGGGTCAGAGTGATTCCAGCAGCCCGCAGTCCTTCCCGGTACGTCGGGAACCTCGGCTTCCAGCCCAGGGCTTGGCGCGTGCCACGGCTGTCGATGCGCTTGTTGCTCTCATAGAAGCGCCGCAGCGTCGGGCTCAGTGTCGGGTCGTCCCAGGCCACGGCAGGCGGCATCGCAAACCCGCCCAGCTTCGCGGCGAAGGCCAGCACATCCTGTGGTGGTGCCGGTTCGTCGTCGCTGGGCAGGTACAGGCCCCGGTGCGCCGGTCGCTGCATCGACGCGATGATCACTGCCGCAAGATCCTCTACGTGCAGGCGGTTGAACGCCAGGCCCGGCCGAATCACATGGCGGGCACGGCCCTCCGCCAACTGCAGCAGGGCATTGCGGCCAGGACCATACAGCCCTGGCAGGCGGAACACCGCCGAGGCGATGCCGCGTTGTTCAGCCAGTGCAAGCCACTGTGCTTCCGCGAGCAGGCGCCGTACGCCCGTCGTTTCAGTGGCATCGGCCACGCTGGTTTCGTTGATCCAGCCGCCGGCGCGGTCGGCATACACCGACGTGGACGACAGATAACCGACCCAGCGCAGTGCCGGGCTGCCCTGCAGTGCCGGAAGCAGCAGACGCAGTGCCGGGTCGCCCTCGGCATCGGGCGGCACGCTGCATAGCACGGCCTCGGCCTGCGCGATCTCATCGAGCAGGGCTGGCGACGGTGGAGTGTCAGCGTGCAGCTGATGCCGCAGCAGGCCATCGTCCGGCGCCGATGAGGGGTCACGCACCGTGCCGACGACGTGCACTCCCCGTGCCTGCAGCTGCGTGGCCAGCACGCATCCGCTCCAGCCCATACCGAGGATCAGCACCCGCGTAGGCAGCGCGCTGGCCTGCAACGGGATGCTCACGCGCCGCGCAGTGCCTGGTAGGCCTGCAGGCTGCTGTAGGCGACCTGCAGCAACAGGGCTTCCTGATCGGCCTTGCGTGCACGCGCCAGCATGTCGCCGACGATCTGCTCGGCCTCGACCTGCTGGCCAGCCTCCAGGTCCCGCAGCATCGATGCCTTCAATGCAGAGCCGGCCTGGGTGAGGGTGCCGCGCGCGGTGTCCTGCGCGGCGTCGGGAATCGGCTCACCGGCAGCTTCGGCCACGGCCAGGCACTCGTCGTACAGGCCACGCACGATCGCCTCGCCATCATCGGTGGCGACGATGGTGCCGATATCCGCACGCAGCAGGCAGGTCGCGGCGGCCAGCGCGGTCAGGAAGGTGTACTTGATCCACTGTTCCTGGCCGATGTGTTCGCTGGCCAGGTGATCAAGATTGGCCTGCGCGCAGGCGGCGGCGAAGGCACGTACGCGTGCGGACGCCGCGCCGCCATCGCGTTCGCCGAAGGTGAGCTTGGCCGGCTTGCCTAGATGCAGCACGGCGCCATCAGGTGCCTTGGTGGCGCTGATGAAGCACAGGCCGCCCAGCACCGCCTCGCGGCCGAAGCGCAGGTCCAGCGCATTGTAGTGATGCAGGCCATTGAGGATGGGCAGCACGGCAGTGTTCGCGCCCACGGCTGGAGCAATGGCGTCGATCGAGCTGTCCAGGTCGTAGGCCTTGCAGCTGAGAATGACCAGGTCGAACGGCTTCTGCGCGGCCAATGCGGGCAGCGCATCGGCGGTGACGTGCTGCACCGGGAAGTTGGCATCGCCGATCGGGCTGCGGATGACCAGGCCATCGCGGTCCAGCTGTGCGGCGCGCGCGGGGCGTACGAGGAAGGTTACGTCCACGCCGGCCTGGGCCAGGCGACCACCGAAGTAACCGCCGGTACCGCCGGCGCCAAGGATCAGGATGCGCATTGCACGTTCACCGTTTTCTGGGGGAATCAGGAGTGCGATTGTGCCGGAGATTGCGGCCAACGGCGGAGCCCCTCGTGGTGGTTCGCGCAGTTGGTTTCATGAGCTGGGTCGTGTGAGATGGGTTCGCGGGGGACGCCGTGAACCCCGCTCCGCGGTCCGGCCCAGCCGCTGGCGGCTGTGCGTTCGGGCGCTTGCGAAGCAATGCTTCGCAAGCAAAGCGCCCTCACCCCTGGGGCTTAGCCGCGCCATCCATGGCGCGGATACCCCGCGAGCCCATCGCACACGACTCCTGACAGTTTCCGGGTGCGGCCACCACGGAAAACAGATCAGGAGCAGAAGCGGGTCGCTCGCTGCGCTCGCTCGTGCAGAGCGGTGCTCAGGTCAGTTGTTCGCTGAAGCCTTCGGTATAGCCCAATAGCAGTGTGGTGCGGGTGGCCAGCGTTGCAGCCAATTGTGACCAGGTGTCGTGTGTTCCGGCCGCGTAGACGCGCTGCAGGTCAGCGACCAACGCATTTGCCTGTGCAGGCGACGGCGCGCTGTCGCGCTGGAAGCCCAGCCACGATGCGCCAAGTCCGAACAGGCGGTAGTCGTGGCGCTCCTGCAGATGCCGTATCAGGGCATGGTTCTGGAAGATGTCCCAGTCCGCGCTGAAGTAGCCGTTGGGCAGGGCGGCAATCAGCAGGTCATCGCGGTCCACCGGCACCTGCTGCACGCAGACCACCTCGTCGACGATGAAGTCCGGCGTTGCATTGGCGGCGACCAGCGCCTCGATGTCCTCGTCGCTGCACATCAGCGTGCCCGCCAGCGCGGGCCACTGCAGCCGGTGCGTGGAATGCTCAAGCTGCGCGATGACATGCGCCAGCAACCGCTCGCGTGCAGCCAACGCATCCTCGGGGGTTTCCGGGTCTTCGTCCTCGTACAGCGCGATGCGCGCGTCGTCTGACGCGTGCATGCTGGTGTAGCGGCACTGGCCGGCATCATCGAGCGTGCACAGGTAGCGATGGCGGGGAGCGGCCACGTGCAGCGAGGCCAGGCAATCCAGCACCTCATCCAGCGTGGGCGAATCGCTCAGCAGGACATGGCTGAATGCATCGACGGGGCCATCCGACACGGCCTTGTCCAACGGAATGGAAGTGATCTTCATGACCACAGCCTAGCCGCAATCCCGAACGAAAAGAGCCGAGCATCGGCCTTACCGTGAATGCTTCATCCACGCATGGCGTGGATCTACCGTGTCGACCAAGGTCGACACCTACCAACAGCAGCGGCAATCTGTCGAAGGCGGGGTGGGGCCGGTT